>CAWUMD010000005.1:0-23275 GCA_963923365.1 uncultured bacterium | reverse complement strand
GTGCCACCCCTGCCCCTGCTGCGGCTCCGACCACCGCTCCCGCTGCGGCCCCCAAGCCCAGCGGCAAATAGACCAGTCGTTAGACTGATGAACATTGCTGCTGCGTACTGACCGACTATGGTTACGTCCGAACAAGTCTCCACCTGGATCAGGGCCCAGCTGCCCGATGCCCAGGTGCAGGTTGACGACCTGACTGGCGGTGGCGATCACCTGCAGGTGACGGTGATCTCGGAAGCATTCGCCGGCAAGCCGCTGATCCAGCAACACCAGCTGGTCTACGGTGCTGTGCGCGATGCCATGTCCTCCGAGGCCATCCATGCCCTCGCCCTCAAGACCTACACCCCCGAACGCTGGCTCGCTGTCAGCGGCGGCTGAGTTCTGCCCCCACGAGTGAACCCATGAATCCTGAACTGAAGGAACGGATCGAGAGCCTGATCGGCTCCAGCAAGATTTTCTTGTTCATGAAGGGCAACAAACTGATGCCCCAGTGCGGCTTCTCCAACAATGCCGTGCAGATCCTCAATGCCCTTGGCGTCCCCTTCGAGACCTTCGATGTCCTCTCGGACTTCGAAATCCGTCAGGGCATCAAGGAGTTCTCCAACTGGCCGACCATTCCCCAGGTCTACGTCAACGGTGAATTCATCGGCGGCTCCGACATCCTGATCGAGCTTTACCAGAGCGGCGAACTCCAGCAGATGCTGGAAGTGGCCCTGGCATCCTGATCCGGACCGCGAACTCGGGCCAGGCCTTGCGCCCCACGCCCGAGTTCGCTACTATTGTTTTCTGTTGGGCATCGCTCAACCGTAATCGGGGCGTAGCGCAGCTTGGTAGCGCACTACTTTGGGGTAGTAGGGGTCGTGGGTTCGAATCCCGCCGCTCCGATACAGAAAAGCCGGGTCAGTTGACCCGGCTTTTCTGTTGTTGGGATTCGGGTTCTGAACTCGCCCCGCCAGCATAAAAAAGCCCATCGATTCGCGTCGATGGGCCTCAGCGGCAGGCAAAGCCGGAATCAGCCGAAGATGGCCCCGAAGAAGTCGACGGCTTCCTTGAGGGAGGCGATGAAACTGTCGATCTCCTCGACAGTGTTGTAGAAATAGCAACTGGCCCGGGCCGTGGACTGCACCTGCAGGTGACGATGCAGGGGCTGGGTGCAGTGGTGACCGGCGCGGATGGCAATCCCGTTCTGATCGAGAATCGTCGACAGGTCATGGGGGTGGACATCCCCCGCCGAGAAGGAGGCCAGGCTGGCCCGTTCCGGATCCTGCTCCGGCGTCGGACCATAGATTGTCACTGCCGGAATCTCGGCCAGACGGGCGAACAGATGCCGGGTCAGGTGCTGCTCATAGGCGTGGATGCGATCCATGCCGATGGCGCTCAGGTAATCAACAGCCGCCCCGAGGGCGATCGCCTCGCCGATGGCCGGGGTACCCGCCTCGAACTTGTGGGGCAGGTCGGCGTAGGTGGCATGGTCCAGGAAAACGTCGGCGATCATCTCGCCCCCGCCCAGGAAGGGCGGCATCTGCCGCAGCACTTCCAGGCGACCGTAGAGGAAGCCGATGCCGGTGGGGGCGCACATCTTGTGACCCGAGCCCACCAGCCAGTCGCAGCCGATCGCCTGCACATCGATGGGCAGGTGGGGCAGGCTCTGGCAGGCATCGATCAGCACCCGCGCCCCCCGTTCGTGGGCCAGACGGGTGATTTCCGCCACCGGGTTGCAGCAGCCCAGGGTATTGGAGACATGCACCACCGACACCAGCCGGGTGCGATCGCTGAGCAGAGATTGGTACTGGTCGAGGTCAAACTGCCCCGACTCGGTCACCTCGACGAACTTCAGCACCGCCCCGGTCTTCGCAGCCACGAACTGCCAGGGAATCAGGTTGCTGTGGTGCTCCATCACCGAGAGGATGATTTCGTCCCCGGCGCTAAGGCAGTTCATACCGAAGCTGTAGGCGACCAGGTTGATCGCCTCGCTGGCATTGCGGGTGTAGACGATTTCCTGATGGGAGGCCGCATTCACGAAGCGGGCCACCTTCTCCCGGGCGCCCTCATAAGCATCAGTGGCCCGACCGCTGAGGGTATGCACGCCCCGATGGACGTTGCTGTTGTAGCCCTCGTAGTAGTCGCGCAGCGCCTCAATCACCGCCCGCGGCTTCTGGGAGGTGGCGGCGTTGTCCAGGTAGACCAGGGGATGGCCATTCACCTGCTGGTGCAGGATCGGGAAGTCCTGACGCAGGTCTTGGGCCAGAGCAGGGGCAGCGATCGCAGACATGGCAGCAACTCGGGGAGCAGGGACAGGGAAATCCGGGCTTAGGCGCGACAGCTGACGCAGCGGGCCAGTTCCTCCCGCAGGCTGGCCAGGGGCAGCTGCTGCAGGATTTCTCCGGCAAAGGCATCAATCAGCAGCGCCACCGCAGCATCGCGGCCCAGCCCCCGGCTCTGGAGGTAGAACAGCTCATCCTCCCGCAGCTGACTGACCGTGGCCCCATGGCTGCACTTGACGTCATCCGCCACAATTTCCAGCTCGGGCTTGGTGTCCACCCGCGCCTGGGGCGAGAGGATAAGATTTCGGCTCAGCTGGGCCGCATCGGTGCGCTGGGCCGCCTGGGGCACATCCACCTTGCCGTTGAACACGGTGCGGGCGCGGCCATCGACGATGCACTTGTGCAGTTGCTGGCTGCGGCAGTCGGGATAGCTGTAAAAGATACCGCTGTGGGTGTCGCTCAGCTGATCGCCGTTGGCCAGATTGAGGCCGTTCAGGGTGGTCTCCACCTGGGAACCGGTGTGGAACACCTCCCAGTTGTGACGGGAGATGCGACCGCCGTTGCTGACGGTAACGCCGTGGTAGCGGCTGTCCCGGGCCTGACGCACGGCGGTGCGACCGATGTGGAAGCTGCGATCGCCATCCCGCTGCACCCGGCTGTGGTGCAGGCAGGCATTCTCCGCCAGCTCGATCTCGGTGACCGCATTCACGAAGTAGTGGGCCGTGCAGTCGTTCCCCAGGGGCGCGTAGTCCTCCACCAGGGTCAGTTCCGCCCCGGACTCCAGCTGCACCCAGCAGCGGGGCTGGCTGAAGCTGGTGCGATCGCCAGTCTCACTGGTGCTGACGAACAGCAGATGCAGCGGCTGTTCGATGCGCACGTTCCGGGCCACCCGCAGTACCGCTGCCTCAGCAAACCCGGCGGTGTTCAGGCGGGCGAACAGTTCCTCGGCACCGGGCAGCGTGGCGATGTCGGTCCCCTCAACCGCCGTCCCGAAGCTCAGCCCGGCAGGCAGTTCCTGAGTGGAGAACTGCGGCGCGAAGCGACCGTCGAGGAACACCAGCCGCAGGGGCGCATCCTCCAGCAGCAGCGGCTGCAGCCAGGCAGCCTCGGTCGTGGCGGCTCCCGACACATAGGTACCATCCAGCAGCGGTGCCAGATCGGTGAATCGCCAGGACTCCTCCCGGGTGGAGGGGATACCCTGACCGGTCAGGCTTTCCCGGGCCAGACGGCGACGGGAGTCCAGTCCCTGGGCGTCCTGCCCCAGGGCCAGCAGCTGGGCCAGCGTCGCCTGACGCCGCTCGGCGGCACTCACCGGAGCCGCATCGGAATTGGCCCGCAGATCCTCGGGCGCGACGGTGATCGCCATCAGACCGCCACCTCCACCAGAGCCTGGTCTACCCAGTCGTAACCGGTTTCTTCCAGTTCCAGCGCCAGTTCCGGCCCACCGGTGCGGATGATCCGCCCCGCCGCCATCACATGCACGAAGTCCGGCTTGATGTAGTCGAGCAGTCGCTGGTAGTGGGTGATCAGCAGCGTGGCATTCTCCGGGCCGGTCAGCTGGTTGACCCCATCGGAGACGATACGCAGAGCATCGATATCCAGACCGGAGTCGGTCTCGTCGAGAATCGCCAGGGTCGGCTCCAGCAGCGCCATCTGCAGAATCTCATTGCGCTTCTTCTCACCGCCGGAGAAGCCCTCGTTCACCCCCCGGCTGAGGAAGTCGGGATTCATCTTCACCACGTCCAGCTTCGCTTCCACCAGATCCTGGAAATCGAAGGCATCCAGCTCCTCCAGACCGGCGTCCTTACGACGGGCGTTGACGGCCACCCGCAGAAAGTCGAGGTTACTCACCCCCGGAATCTCCAGGGGGTACTGGAAGGCCAGGAACACCCCGGCGCGGCTACGGACTTCGGGCTCCAGCTCCAGCAGGTTCTGACCCTTGTAGATCACCTCACCGCCGGTGACGGTATAGGCAGGATGACCGGCCAGCACCTTGGAGAGAGTGCTCTTGCCGGAACCGTTACGGCCCATGATCGCGTGCACTTCCCCGGCCCGGATCTCCAGATCCAGCCCCTTGAGAATCGGGGTGCCGTCGATTTCAGCCGTCAGTCCTTTGACCGAGAGAATCAGCTCACTATTGTCGATAATCACGTCTCTGAGTCCTTACGTTCGCGTCTCAATGGGGCCGAATTAACCGACGGAGCCTTCCAGCTTCAGACTCAGCAGCCGATCCGCTTCAACGGCGAATTCCATCGGCAGCTGGTTGAAGACATCCTTGCAGAAGCCGCTGATCATCATCGACACGGCATCCTCGGCGGAGATGCCCCGCTGCTGGAAGTAGAACAGCTGGTCTTCACCGATCTTGCTGGTCGAGGCTTCGTGTTCCACCTGGGCGCTGGGGTTCTGCACCTGGATGTAGGGGAAGGTATTGGCAGCGGCGCGATCGCCGATCAGCATCGAATCGCACTGACTGTAGTTGCGTGCCCCCTCGGCCCGGGGACCGACCTTCACCAGACCGCGGTAACTGTTCTTCGAGCGACCGGCGGAAATGCCCTTGCTGACAATCGTGCTGCGGGTATTGCGCCCCACATGGATCATCTTGGTGCCGGTATCCGCCTGCTGCATGTTGTTGGTCAGAGCCACGGAGTAGAACTCGCCGACGCTGTTGTCACCCACCAGCACACAGCTGGGATACTTCCAGGTGATCGCCGAACCGGTTTCCACCTGGGTCCAGGAGATCTTGGAATTACGGCCCTTGCACAGACCCCGCTTGGTGACGAAGTTGTAGATCCCGCCCTTGCCATTTTCGTCCCCGGCGTACCAGTTCTGAACGGTGGAATACTTGATTTCCGCATCGTCCAGGGTCACCAGTTCCACCACTGCTGCGTGCAACTGGTTGGTGTCGAACATCGGTGCGGTGCAGCCTTCGAGATAGCTGACGTAGCTGCCTTCATCGGCAATAATCAGCGTCCGCTCGAACTGGCCGGTATCACCGCTGTTGATCCGGAAGTAGGTCGACAGTTCCATCGGGCAGTTGACGCCCTTGGGAATGTAGACGAACGAACCATCACTGAAGACAGCCGAATTGAGAGCAGCGAAGTAGTTATCCGCCACCGGCACCACGCCACCCAGGTACTGCCGTACCAGGTCCGGATACTCGCGGATTGCCTCGGAGATCGAGCAGAAGATCACCCCTTCCTTGGCCAGCTTCTCCCGGAAGGTGGTGGCGATCGACACGCTGTCGAACACCGCATCCACAGCCACATTGGCCAGCCGCTTCTGCTCCGTCAGCGGAATCCCCAGCTTCTCGAAGGTCTCCAGCAGGGTCGGATCAACTTCATCCAAGCTCTGCTTCTTCTCGGCTTTCTGCTTGGGCGCCGCGTAGTAGACGATGTCCTGATAATCGATGGCCGGATAGCCCACCGCCGCCCAGTCCGGTTCCGCCATCTGCAGCCAGCGCCGGTAGGCCTTGAGCCGGAAGTCGAGCATCCACTCCGGTTCCTCCTTCTTGGCCGAGATCAGACGCACCACGTCTTCACTCAGACCCTTGGGGATCTTTTCGGTTTCGATGTCGGTGACGAAGCCGTACTTGTAGGGCTGGTTGACCAGCGACTGCACCGTGGCGCTCATGGCGGGCTCTCAGGCGATGGGGCTAGAACGTGGTCAGGCTGCGGATCTCTTCGAGACTGATGTCCTGGCGGGAACCGGCAAACTCGTTATCCGGCGTCAGGAACAGCATGCAGTGGCACTCCTTGCGTTCGCGCATCGGCACGCAGGGACAGTTCCAGAAGGCGTTCTCCACTTCGGCCTGCTTGTCCTCGTAGTGACGGCAGGGGCAGAGGGCCGCACCCAGCTCTTCCTTATGCTTGGCCAACCCCTCCAGCACCACCGCTGTCACGCCGGGGTCGGCACAGAAGTAGGTACCGCTGCGCTGCGCGTAGGTCTCCGCGAACTTGCGCATCGTCTCCAGGCTTTTGTCCGAGGATTGAGCAGGCTGTGTCATGACGTACCGAGCAGTGAAGGGCTGGGGACTATGATCTAGTTGAACAACAGAATCGTTGCTCAACTATACTAAGCTAATTCCGCAACAGAGGCGTTGCAAAACTGCGATCGCCGCGAAACCCCAGTCCGGAGCAGGTTTCGCTGCGCTGGCACCGACCGGCATCGCCACCGGCCCGCACTTCGTTCATTGTAAGGAAGGGATGTCCACCGCCCACGGCCAGAGCACCAAACAGGAGCTGCTGCAGTTGCTGCTGCAGCGGGGTGAGGCCACGGCCCAGGCACTGGCAGAGCAGCTGAGCATCAGTCCCCAGGCCGTGCGGCGGCACCTCAGGGATCTCGAGGACGAGGGGCTGATCCGCATCGACAGTCAGGCGGATGGTCCGGGGCGACCGCAGTTGCATTACCGGCTGACGGCCAGCGGCCGCCAGCGTTTTCCGGACGCCTACGATCGCTTTGCCCTGGGTCTGCTCGAAAGCCTGACCGCTAGCCTACCGCCCGAGGCCGTCCAGAGCGTGCTGCAGCACCAGTGGCAGCGCCAGGCAGAAGACTATCGCCGCCAGCTGGGACAGGCTCCGATTACCGAGCGTCTGCAGCAGCTGGTGGACCTACGCCGGTCCGAAGGCTACATGTCCGACTGGTTCCCGGCGGGAGCCGACGAGGCCGACGGCTTCGTGATCACCGAATACAACTGCGCGATCGCCAGCATCGCCGAGCAGCACCCCCGCATCTGCGACTACGAACTCGAACTCTTTCGCGCGTCTCTCCCCGACTGCCAGGTGGAGCGCACCCACTGGCTAATCGACGGGGAACACCGCTGCGGCTATCGGGTGAGGCAGACGCCCGTCCTCGAACAGCATTCACCCAAAGGCTCATATCCGCCAGGATAGAAAACAAAAAGAACAGCAGATCAGGCAGTTAACGATAATTCCATTTTCGGAAAATACATAGACCCCAATAAACCCGCAAACTCATATCAAAACAATCAGAATCAAAAATCAGCACCTCCGACAATGGATGCAAACTCTTTCGGAGTGATCACTCATGCGCAAGCGCTATCTCCTAGCTGCTGCTGCTGCCAGCGCTCTTAGCCTGGGCAGTGGCTCTAGCGCCAAGGCAGCCTCCATCTACTTCACGGACCCGCTGTACGATGGTTTTGGCGTTTATACCTACGATGCAAATTCTGGTACGTCTAGCTTCGTCGGGCCCAGCACCTACGACACTACTAAAATCGCCGGTGCTGCCGGCACAATTGCCAATCCGGCTGTACTTGATCTCAAAGCCCGCACCTTCAAGATTGCACCAGGGGGAAGCAAGGACTTCAATATCTTCCTCAATCCCAGTGGCCTCACCGGTGGGACGATCAACACCCTCCAGTTCTTCCTGAGCACCATCCCAGCCAGCAGTGACCTGACCAACATCTCCCGGGAACTGAATCTACTCTCGTTTACTCCTGGCACCTACCAAACCACCTACCAGGTGGGCACAGCCTCCCTGGCAGCCAGCCAGGCCCCCTTCATCCTGAACACAAACCAGGCTGGCTTCAAAATTTCAGGCATCACCTTTAATCCCGCAGACTATCCCGGCAATGAGCTCCAAACTGGAGGTCCCATCTTCCTAGGGTCGGTGAAAGTTGGCAACGTAAACCTGCCAGCCCAATCCGTCGATGCACCCGTCGCCGATGGTGAGCCGGACCTGACGCTCTTCCTGGGAACTGTCAAAGCATCTGCAGCCAATACCCTGACATCCTACAGCATCCGCAAGAAGTTTCTGGCACCTGCAGATGACACAAGCTTCGATGATGCTGCAGGCGCCAATGGCTTCCCTGCAGCATCAGCAGACTTTCTTGATCAGCCATTTACGGACAACATTTCTGCAACCAATCCCATCTCACCCAATGGCGGAACTGCCGTTCAAGTGATTGATGCTACGCCTGTCCCGCTGGAAACTGATGCAGCTGGTCTGGCTGCCGTCGGTGGTCTGGCCTTCCTGACCTGGAGGAAGCGTCGCGACGCCATGACCAAAGTCATGGATTAATTCCCACGACTCCTGAGCAGCAATAAAAAAGGCCCGCAGGGGCCTTTTTTATTGCTTGAGTCTGTGAATCTGAAGGATTCCAGCACACAGTCCAGGAGCAATCAGCTGACTAAGCCTACAGCCCGGAAAGGCATAGCAGATAAACATTCCGTAAATTTACCGACCCCCCCCAGGTCGGAAAGCAACCGGAGTCGGTGAAAGCCCCAAAGTTTTCAGCCGGCTCCGGGACGAGAGTTGAGGCACAGCACAGAAAGGCCTCAACCCATGTCCGCCAGCACTCCCCTTGAAACCACGGCATCCGTCCCATTCGATGGCATCGGCAGCTTCAATCCCCCCCCCAGCAGTCTGCAACAGATCGATGGCTGCAGCATCCAGACCATCAGCGCTCTGGCGACCGGCCCGGACACCGTCGGCAACACCACCACAGCTGCAAAACAAATCAGCATCACTACCACAGCCCAGCAATGGGCCGAGTCCGTAGGGAGTTCAGATTACTTCGACTACTACAAATTCAGTCTCACAACCCAGGAAAATGTCTCCCTTCGGCTCAGTGGTTTAAGTCAGCAGCTTTCTCTAGCCCTGTACAACAGCAGCAATCAGTTAGTCGTCTCTGATGTCAGTAGCGGCAGCAGCGACAAGTCCATCAACAGAGAATTAGCCATCGGTACCTACTACCTACGGGTAGGCGTCACCAGTACCACCCAAGCCGACAGCGACTACATCCTCAGCGGCTGGGCCAGTGGGGTCGGCACCTGGAGTAGCCTCTCGGGCTATGGTCTGATCAATGCCGCGTCTGCCGTGGCCCAGGCTACCAACAGTGCTCCCTTTGCAGAGGTAGCCGACCTGGGCGGGAACCAGTGGTTCGTCGATATGGTCAAGGCCCCGGAAGTCTGGGCGAAGGGTTATACCGGCAAGGGCATCACGGTCGCAGTGGTGGACACCGGCATCGACGTGAACAGTACCGCCCTGGCCGGCAACATCTGGACCAACAGCCGCGAGATTGCGGCCAACGGCAAGGATGATGACGGTAACGGCTACATCGATGACACCACGGGTTGGGACTTCGTCGAGAACGACAGCATCGCCCAGGATGCCAACGGCCACGGCACCCACGTCGCCGGCATCATCCACCAGATCGCCCCTGACGCCAAGATCATGGACGTCCGGGTACTGGATGCCACCGGGGGCGGCAGCTACGCCAACATCGCCAAGGGCATCCGTTACGCTGCTGACAACGGCGCCAATGTGATCAACCTGTCTCTCGGCGGTTCCGCTGATTCGACCCTGCAATCCGCGATCGCCTACGCCTACGGCAAGGGTGTCGAAGTCTGTATGGCCGCTGGCAACAGTGGCGGGGCAACACCGCTCTATCCGGCCGCCTACGCCACCCAGTACGGCATCGCTGTGGGTGCCGTCGACAGCAATCGCAACCTGGCTGGCTTCTCCAACCGCTCGGGCAGCACTGTGATGGATTTCGTGGATGCCCCTGGGGTCAACATCTACTCCACCCTGCCCGGCAATACCTGGGGCTATAAGAGCGGCACCTCTATGGCTACCCCAATCGTCGCCGCAGCTGTAGCGCTGCTGCGCAGCGCCAACAGCAGCCTGACGCCGGTCCAGATTGAGGCCCTGCTCACCAGCACCGCCAGCCAACTGGGGCTGACCAGTACCAGCACCACGACAACCAGCACAGCAACGACCACCGCGAAAGCGGCTGACATTGCACTACCGGGTGCACCCGCAGCCCAACCGAGCCCACCGGTCGCGCTGCTGCCCAACCGCGAGCTGAGCCAGTCGGATCTGGCCGCCAGCTACTACCAGTGGCAGCAGAGCAGTCAGTTCCTGACCAGCCAGTTTCAGCTGAACCAGGACCAGGCCGAACGGTTCAATAACCTGCAGGATCGGCAAGAGCCAACCGACCCCCTCACCAACCTGCGTAAGGAGCGCAACCTGCGTCGCAACCGCTTTGCCTAGCCCGATGCCGTCCGAGGCCAACCGAGAGGGTCCACCAACGAAAGGGTGGGCCCTTTTTTCTCAAGTCCCAGCAAAAAGCGGGAGCCCTGTTGAGGACTCCCGCTTTTGCTAGCAGCTACTGCAGATTAGTAGCGGCCGGGACGGTGAACGATGAAGCTCACGGTCTGGCACTGCTTGATGTTGTCGAAACCGGCAACACGGATGTAGCAGTCGCTGTACTCGGAGCGGCACTCGCGGATTTCGTCGAGAACCCGTTGGCTGCTGCTGCAGTCGAACAGGGGAAGCTTCCACATGGTCCAGTAGTGCTCTTCCGGGTTCGCGGTTTCGTTGAACTCGATGCAGGGGTGGTAGCCCTGTTCGACCATGTAGTCGATTTGAGCAACGATCTGACGATCGGTGAGGGGAGGCAGGTAGGAGAAGGTCTCGAACCGACGCTCTTTGGACAGAGTCTTCATTGTTCAGGAATCCTTGTTGCGATGAATGGTTAGGGCATGGCGAACCATGCCCGGTCCACGAGGTGGGCAGCTCCGAATTAGAGCTTGTCCATCGTCTCGAATTCGAACTTGATTTCCTTCCACAGGTCGAGGGCAGCGGCCAGTTCAGGAGACCACTTGCCAGCTTCGCGGAGGATGTCGCCGCCTTCGCGGTACAGGTCGCGACCTTCGTTACGGGCCTGGACACAGGCTTCCAGGGCAACCCGGTTGGCGGTTGCACCGGGGGCGTTACCCCAGGGGTGCCCCAGGGTGCCGCCGCCGAACTGGAGGACGGAGTCGTCGCCGAAGATTTCGACCAGCGCGGGCATGTGCCACACGTGGATACCGCCGGAAGCGACGGGCATCACGCCGGGCATGGAGGCCCAGTCCTGGGTGAAGAAGACACCGCGGCTGCGGTCGGCTTCGATGTGGTCTTCGCGCATCAGGTCGACGAAGCCGAGGGTGGAAGCCTTGTCGCCTTCCAGCTTACCGACGACGGTACCGGAGTGCAGGTGGTCACCACCAGACAGACGCAGGCACTTGGCCAGAACACGGAAGTGGATACCGTGGTTGCGCTGACGGTCAATCACAGCGTGCATTGCACGGTGGATGTGCAGCAGGACGCCGTTGTCGCGGCACCACTTAGCCAGGGAGGTGTTGGCGGTGAAGCCGGCGGTCAGGAAGTCATGCATGATGATGGGCATGCCGAGTTCCTTGGCGAACTCAGCGCGCTTCATCATTTCCTCGGCGGTAGCCGCGGTCACGTTCAGGTAGTGACCCTTGACTTCGCCGGTTTCAGCCTGGGACTTGTGGATCGCGTCGGCAACGAAGAGGAAACGATCACGCCAGCGCTGGAAGGGCTGGGAGTTGATGTTTTCGTCGTCCTTGGTGAAGTCCAGACCGCCGCGCAGGCATTCGTAGACGGCACGACCGTAGTTCTTGGCGGACAGACCGAGCTTCGGCTTGATGGTGCAACCCAGCATGGGGCGACCATACTTGTTCAGCAGGTCACGCTCAACCTGGATACCGTGCGGGGGACCTTGGAAGGTCTTGACCAGCGCGACGGGGAAGCGGATGTCTTCCAGACGCAGGGAACGGATGGCCTTGAAGCCGAACACGTTACCAACGATGGAGGTCAGGATGTTGGTGACGGAGCCTTCCTCGAACAGGTCGAGGGGGTAGGCGATGAAGGCGAAGTAGGAGTTCTCTTCACCGGCGATGGGCTCGATGTGGTAGCACTTACCCTTGTACCGATCCATGTCGGTCAGAAGGTCGGTCCACACGGTGGTCCAGGTACCGGTGGAAGACTCGGCCGCGATCGCAGCGCCGGCTTCTTCGGCAGGGACGCCCGGCTGGGGGCTGAAGCGGAAAGCAGCCAGAAGGTCGGTGTCCTTCGGGGTGTAATCCGGGGTCCAGTAGGTAAGCTTGTAGTCCTTAACCCCGGCCTGATAGCCAGCGGCTTGCGTCTTGGGCATTTCGTCTCTCCCTAAATAGTGATTCAGTGATCGACTGCTTTCGTAGCGGCGTCGAAACTGACCGGCCGCGACGTATCGCTCGGGGTCTGAATGTGCCACCAGCTGAAAACCTGGGTGCAACCCCGCACGGGAATTCCTTGGGAGAACTCCGAGCAGCGCCGATTCAGAAATGAGCTGTCACCGGCACCGAATGCTCGCTGATGCCTCTTGGGTAAAGAGCACATCCGAGCGTTCACCTTATCAACCTATCATCAATCGGAAGCATTTAGAATCGCCTAGCCAGCCGGGACGATTTATTTTGCTTAACCCTCAATGACGGGCAGCTTATTGAAGCTTTCGGGCATTGCGGCCGTGCGCCGGAACCCAGCCAGGACAAGGCCTCTGCCCGGGACGGCGGGTTGGGGAAGGGCGTCCGGGCAGGCGATCGCTCCGGCGCTCCCGGTCTTCCGGGTCGCCTCACGAGCCGGTACATTCTGAACCGGCAGAATTGTCTTTCTAGAGACGAGAAATATCGTCTGTCGAGTCCGGTCGCAGGGGGATGGCCTGGCGCTCCGGGGGCGCTTCGGGCACCGCCACCGGCACCTTCTCGAATTCCGGCAGTTGCAGTGGCTGGGGCGGAGCTTCGGCGGGAGCCACGGATCGGTCCTTCACCTTGAGTGGCAGCTGCAACGGCTGGGCCGAGGTCTCGGGCATCTGCAGAGCCGCCTGGGGCAGACTGTCCATCAGATCATCCAGCGGCCGGGGGATGACCATGATCGCGTGCAGTTCCCCGATCCGTTCGGCCTCGTACATGCCGGTCTCAACTGCCACCGTGACGTTGGCAACCGTGCCCTGGACAATTGCCGTCACCAGACCACTGCCGGTGGTTTCGTAGCTGATCAGCTTCACATTCGCCGACTTGAGCATGGCGTCCGCCGCCCCGACCATGGCCGGGAAGCCGCGGGTTTCCAGCAGGCCGATCGCCCCGACATTGCGATGGGCTCCGGGCTGATCGGCAGCCTCCGCCAGCCGCTTGCTGATCGGCAGCACCGCCTCCAGATTGGGCATGGGTCGGGGCAGCACCGTACTGGAGACGTACTGCTCGAACTGGCGGGCAGTGGCGATACCGGCTTCGAGCGCCAGCTTGATGTCGGCATAGTTACCGCGCAGCACCGCCGTACAGAGCCCGCTACCGGTTTTTTCGTAGCCGATCAGGGTGACATCGGCAGACTTGAGCATCATGTCGGCGGTGCCGACAATGGCCGGAAAGCTGCCGGTACAGATCACCGCCAGGGCGTCACCGGAGCGACGGGGTGCGGGACGGCGGACCAGGGGTGCATTCATCTAGATCAACCTCCCGAGGTTGGGGAAGCACCGTCGGCCGCGCCGCGAGAGAACATCGCCTGGCGCATGCGCAGGAACTGTTCCTTGCCGTAGACCTTCATCGGAGGTGCGAGGGGTGCGGCGGAAGGTCCCGAAGTAGGAGTCTCCCTCACTGATTCTGACGAAGCGGCCGGGGGTTCGACAACCGACCCGGCAGATGGGGTCGGTCGCTGATCGACCAGCGACCCGGGGGCAATGCTGGCCGCAGTGGCGATCGCCGGATCCAGCAAGGTGGTGGATGTACCGATGCTGGCACCCGATCCCACTTCCCCCTGACCGACCACAAGCACACCGGCGGCCAGAATGGCGCCCTGGCGAATCACCAGACGCCCACCCCGGGCCCGCAGGATAGTTCCCATGCCCAGGCAGACACCGGATTCGACAATCAACCGTGCCCCCACCTCAGCCAGCAGCATGACACCACTGCCCACGAGCGCATCCCCGGCCAGTCGCACATCTCCGCTGATCAGCGGCTGATGGGTGACTGGAGATTCCAGGGGGGGCAGGCTCATGGGCAGTGACAGGGGATGGATCAGCCAGGCTGATCTCAGGGCTTGCGGATCACGGTTTCGGAGACCCGACGGCGGTCGGCACCATCAATACCGAAGACACGGATGTAGTGCTTGGGATAGCTGCTGACCACCCCATCGATGGCGGCCAGCACACTGGATTCGCTGGAGGCGTTGATCGCCGGAACGGAGGTCCAGGAGCCCACCTTGAAGCGACGCTGATCCGCGACCTCAACCCCAATCTTCAGACCCTGGGAGAGGAAACCCCGCACCAGACTGGAGGCATCGGTGGAGCCACCGTTGCTGGGGGCCGCCGCAGGAGCGGTCGCCGCCACCGGTGCACTGGCCGCCGCCACACCACTGGTCAGACTGGCGGGTACGGAACCATCGGGCTGCTGAATCACCGCCTCGAAGGCCCGGCGGCGGTTGGCGGCATCGATACCCAGCAGACGCACATACTCACCGGAATGCTCCTGCAGACAGGCTTCCAGCTCGTTGAGCACCTGACGCTCGTTCGTGGACTGGAAGGGGGTACAGCTCTTCCAGGAACCGGTGCGGAAGCGACGCTTGTCGGCATGTTCGGTGCCGATGCGCAGCCCCTGGGCCAGCAGGCTGCGGACCTGGGCCACCACTTCACCGCTGATGCTGCCGTGGGCCGCCGCCGGGGCGGAACTGGCATAGCTGCTGCTGCGGCCACCGCTGGGAGCGGCGATGGTGCTGCTGCCCAGGTTGGCGGGGGCAGAACCATCAGGCTGCTGAATCACCGCTTCGAAGGCCCGACGACGGTTGGCGGTGTCAATTCCGATCACCCGCACGTACTGACCGGCATGGGAGGCCAGCACCCGTTCCAGCTCGGCCACAATCTGCCGCTCATTACCACCCTGCAGGGCGGGCAGCGTCTGCCAGGAACCGGTGCGGAAACGACGCTTGTCGGCATATTCCACGCCGATGCGGAAGCCCTGCGCCAACAGATTACGGACCTGATTGACGACTTCGGGGCTGATTGCTCCGTTGTTGTAGCTCACAGTCGTAGCCTCGCTAGAAGAATGGTGTTGAGCAGTGCCGGCATCGGCCGGAACAGAGGGAGAAGGAGTCGGATAGCTGCGCTCACCGGCAATCTGGCGGGCGAAGTCCCGATCCTCGGGACGGGCATCCGGCAGACGGTCCGCCTGCTGCTGGGTCGTGACCACAGCACCGGAGGGAACGTACTTACCGGCCGGAATCTCCACGTCCTGGACCAGGGCATGCATCATCACGATGCAGCCATCGCCGAGGCGAGCGTTGAAGATGGTGGAGCGGAACCCGATGAAGCAGTCGGTACCGAGGTAGGCCGGCCCATGGATCAGCGCCTTGTGGGTAACCACACTGCGGTCGCCGATCCAGATGGAATAGTCCTGGCGATCGCCCCCCAGCACCCGACCATTGGGCAGGGCATGGGCGATCGCCCCCTCCTGGAACTGCACCTGTTCGCCGATGTGGAACGCACCGCCCTCATCCGCCCGCAGGGAAACCCCGGGGGCGATGGAGGCAGCGGCAGCAATGCGGACATCACCGATGACATGGGCGAAGGAATGCACAGAGGCATCCGGAGAGACGACCGGCTCCGGCAGAGAACCGGTGCGCGAGTCGGAGCGGGTAACCACCATCGGGTTCACTCCATCAGACAGTTCCGGCACGCTGGCGACACAGGGTCGACAGGACCGGCGGGTTCATGGATTTCGATGCAGCAGCAGGCCTGGGCCTGGGAGGCACACCGGAAGAGGTCAGACGTGGTTCCGTTTGTCGTAGATCGAACGGTTTTCGATATTCACCGTGTCGATAATCGCAATCACCGTGGCGTCCACCGGACGCTCGCCGCAATCACGGACATGGCGGGACTGGCTGCCACGGGTGACCAGCACCCATTCATCCAGACCGGCACCAACGGTATCGGCAGCAACTTCGAAGTCAGGCTGGGGAATCCCGTTCTCGTCGACGAACTGGACGACGAGAAACTTCACGCCCTGCAGCGACGGCTCCTTGTAGGTGCTGACGACAGTTCCACGCACTTTGGCGATTCGCATCGTGACAGCCGCAAGGGTATATAGACATGTGCCTCAGAGCAGAAGTGGCTTCACTTCTTCTCTGAGACGACAGGGAAAGCGTGGCGCCGCCACAGCGGAGCCATCGCCGGTCCTACATGCGGAACTGTTCGACAGCTTCGGTGTAACGGATAGGAAGCACGTATTCGAGGTTCTCGTGGGGACGCGCAATGATGTGGTGGGACAGCACTTCGCCACCGGCCACGCGCTTGGCGGAGTCGAGGCCAGCAGAGACGGAAGCCTGAACTTCAGACACGTCGCCACGAACGATCACGGTGACGCGACCGCTACCGATCTTTTCGTAGCCGACCAGGGTGACACGAGCAGCCTTGACCATGGCGTCAGCCGCTTCGACGACTGCGGGGAAACCGAGGGTTTCAATCATTCCGACCGCGATAGGCATAGTTCCACGTCCTCCGAATGGGTGATCTCTAGCGAGAAACTTCTAGGAGACTGGGCGACTCTGCTGCACAGGGCCTGCACAGGGGAGCAGCCGCAACCTACTTAGTAGCCTAGATTGAGCCCGATCTATTGACAAGATTGATGCCAATGGCGATTTTCGATGAATCTCATCAGCAAATCTAATGTTGCTGTCTGTAACCGCGAATACTCTCCGGAGAAAGTCTGAACGCAGCGAAACAGCCGGACCGAGCCTTAATCAATCTCTCACATTCCGGGCCATCTCCTGCACCGCCGTTCACGAATTGCCATAGCTTCCAAGCAGACGCCCCGACTGCGGGGGCAGTCGGGGCGTTCGGGCGGACAGTGCAGAGAGGGGAAGCGGCTACGCCAGGCCCACCAGACGGGAGGTCAGTTCCCAGACGCGACGGGAGGTCACCTCATCACTGGCCTTCTCGGACAGTTCCTGGACGAAGGACTGGCGGTCCTTCTGCTGGCGGTTGCCCCAGCTCCAGTGGGCGCCGGACTGGCTGAACTCAGGGTCAGCGACCACCTGGGCCAGGCGATCGCCCGCCAGTTCCTGGGTGACATACCCGCCGGTGATGTTCTTCTGGAACCAGGGGAAGATCGTCTGGAACAGCCGGGGGGTGTTACGGAACAGGGGCGTGTCAGCCACGCAGCCCGGATAGAGCGAGCTGAAGATGATGCCGGTGCTGTCGTGGAAGCGGTTGTGCAGCTCCCGCACCGTGATCATGTTGCAGAGCTTGCTGTCCTTGTAAGCCTTGCCGGGCTTGAACTTCCTGCCGTCCGCCATGGCGATCGGGGCCTTGAATCCGGCCTCGAAGCCGGAGAGATCGCCCAGATCCGCCGGAGCCGGAATGGGAATCTTGCCGCCCAGTTCCTTGGAGTTAGCGGTAACGGTTCCGAGAATCACCAGCCGCTTCTGGGACGCATCGGACTTCTGCAGATCCTCGAGCAGCAGGTTGCTGAGCAGGAAATGACCGAAGTGATTGGTGGCCATCGACAGCTCGTAGCCTTCGGGGGAGCGCTTCGGCGCCTTCAGGCGGGGCTCGTAGACGGCGGCATTGCAGACCAGGGCATCGAGGGGACGACCGGTGGCACGGAAGGCATCGACAAATTGCCGCACCGAGGCCAGGGATCCGAGATCGATGGGGAGGATGGTGTAACTTCCGGGCGCCATACCCACCTGCCGGGCGGCTTCCTCGGCCTTGGCGAGATTACGGCAGGCCATCACCACATGCCAGCCGCGCTGAGCCAGGGAGCGGGCTCCGTAAAGACCGACACCGGATGAGGCCCCGGTAATGATGACCGTGGGAGTGCGATTGCTGTCCATAGCTGCTCAAGCTCCAAGTGACCGTCCGTCGGGAGCTTCGTTCACGCCTGTCGCACCGCCCCGGTCACGATGGCGTCGGGGAGCACAGAACCCGTCACGGCAGAGCCATAACGGTGTCGGACGGCGAAACCCTCCGATGGGGGACCTCCTACCAGTCCGCGTCGAGCGCCGGTCAACCGCCTGCGCAGGACACCAGAACACTGTCCGGACCGGGATTCGGGCAGGACTATCGTAGCAACGGAGGAAAATCCTTCCGTCTTTATTAAGGCTCTGAAAAAGAGCGCAACGTTTCACAACGTCGGCGGCGGGGCGATCGCCCCGCCCGATCGCGCTACTGGGGCGTCCCGGGACGGGCTGTCGCGTTCACGGCCGTGCCTTCCCAGACCACGCGGCGCTGCTGGGGTTCCACCCAATGGCTCTGCTCGAGCACAATCTCACCGGACTGGGTGGGGGAAAACACCCGCGTGAAATCCTTGCGCAGATGACTGACCCGATTCCGGGTCAGGGTCAGTTCTGCCTGCAGTTCCGCCAGCCGTTCGTGGCGCTGGCGCAGGGTGCCGAGCAGGCTGAAGGCACTCCAGCAGCTCGCCAGCAGCACCAGAGCACAGAGACTACCTCGGACCAGCAGCTCAATCTTCAGATCCGGATGCAGGGCACGGGCGGGAGCCGCCGGGCGACGACGACGGGCCTGCCGACGCGGGGCAGGCGAGGAGGCAAAGCTGGCAGTCACGGAACACACAACACTTGGTGGCAATCATCTTGACCAGCCCGCCCGCGATTGTCCAGAGACAAAAAGAAAGACGCCCCGCAGGACGTCTTTCCGAAGCTATTAAAAGGGGTGCTCAGGCACTACTTCGAGAGCGCGTTCCCGAGGCGGTAGGCCAGGATGGCAGGGATCAGGGCCAGGAACAGAGCAACGAAGACTTGGGTGTTGGACATGACAGGCATTCCCTTGTCGGAGGCGCTAGACTCAACACACAATTTTTCAGCCGGCATCGGAATTACGGCTGGGCTTGTCACATCACTTAACAGAGGTGCGACCGGTCATCCATTCTCTCTTTCCCGCAGCCCGACGACGGATCGTCGGTTGATCCATGGTTGCCGTCCCTGACCCGATTTCCTCCGCAGCCAGTCCGGCGGTCCGTTCCTCCCTGCCATTGCGCAGCCGCTATATCCAGCAGGTGGAAGCTCTCGAGCAGGATGTGCTGCGCATCGGGGCCATGGTCGAGCATTCCAGTCGGCTGGCCCGTACTGCACTGATCGACGGCGATCTGGATGCTCCGGCCCGCATCGATGCCCAGGATCGGACCGTCGACCAGATCTACCGCCAGATCGAGCAGGACGGCATCAGTCTCGTGGCCCTGCAGTCCCCGGTCGGTCGCGACCTGCGCCTGATCAGCTCGCTGATGCACATCTCCCGGGATCTGGAACGGATCGGGGACTACGCCGAGGACCTCGGTGAACTGGCGGTGATGCTGTTTCCCCATCGCCCCCATCCGCTGCTGCCGCGACTAGCAACGATGCTCGATCGGGCCCGCTCCCTACTGGCTCTGGGGCTGGAAGCCCTGACCCAGTACGACCCGGACGCCGGCCTGGAGCTGAAACGTCTGGATGATGCCGTGGATCGGGACTACACAGAGCTCTACACCCTGCTGGTGCGCGACCCCACCTACCAGACGGGCATCGAATCGACAGCGCTGCTGGTGCTGGCCATCCGCTGCATCGAACGCATGGCTGATCACGCGACCAATATCGGCAAGCGGGTCTTTTTCATCGTCAACGGCCAGATGCCCACCTAAAGGGTGAATCCGGCCCGTTAAGATTGAGTCTTCGGGATGCTGATCCCGGTACGGTGCTCCGCGGACAGCGGCAGATCACCTGGCGAGATTGCGATCGCCAGCCTGCCGGTTTCTGTCCTTCTCCTCCAGGGCCACCCCCAGTCAGCCCCGAGCTGTCCCCTGTCCGTCTGCCTGCCGTGACCGGCCTCAGTCTGCAACCGGATCGGCCACGGTCTCCGCTCACGTCCCCGCTCGCTTCACGCCGAAGGACCCTCCATGAATTTCTCGATTCCGACCCTGCTGGCCCAGTTTTCGGATGGCAAAGGCGTGGCGCCGAAACAGCTGGAGAAGAAGCTGGGTTGTGAAGAGGGCCTCGACCAGCAGAAGCTGCAGATCGTGCTCGATGCCCTGGAGAAGACCGGTCTGCTGATCAAGGAACGGGGCCGCTACCGTCGCAGCGAAAGCGAAGACCTGGTGGAGGCTCGACTGCGCTGTTCCAGCAAGGGCTTCTGCTTCGCCATCCGCGACAGTGAGGAGAGCGAGGACATCTACGTCCGCGAGGCGCTGCTCAACCACGCCTGGCACGGCGATCGCGTGCTGGTGAAGGTGACCAAGGAAGGCAGCCGTCGCCGCAGCCCCGAAGGCGAGGTGAAGGTGATTCTGGAGCGGGCCACCGCCTCCGTACTGGCCCGCATCCGCCAGGATGAAACCCGCTTCAAGGCAGTGCCCCTCGACGACCGGCTGCTGTTCGAGCTGCAGTTGCCCGCCGATGCGCCCCTGGCGGATGCGGTTGACCACCTGGCCAGTGTCGAGGTGAGCCGCTATCCGATCGCCCAGCTTCCGCCCACCGGGCAGGTGACCCAGATTCTGGGCAGCAGTGCTGAGGAAGCCGACGATCTCGATATCGTCTGCTGCAAACACGACCTGCGCCGGGTCTACCCCGAGGCGGCGATCGCTGGCCTGCCCACCCTGCCCAAGAGTCTGCGCAAGGGTGACTTCGAAAACACCGTCGACCTGCGCAAACTGGCGACCGTCGCCATTGTCCCGGACCACAGCACCCTGCCGGTGGACACCGCCTTCAGTGTTGTCCGCACCGCCGATGGCGGCTATCAGCTGGCCGTCCACACCGTCGATGTCGCCTCCTGGGTGCCCTTCGAGGGGACAACCGATCAGGAAGCCCAACGCCGCGGCGCCACCGTCCGGCTGGGGGCCACCGCCGTCGATCTGCTGCCGAGCGAGCTGGGCAGCAAGCTGGGCAGCTTCAGCGCCGGGGAGGCCCGCCGGGCCGTCTCGCTGCTGATCAATCTCGATGCCCAGGGGCGGGTCCTGGACTACGAACTGCAGCCCACCGCCGTCCAGGTGGATACAGTGCTGCCGGAATCAGTGGTGCAGCATTTCTGGGCCACCGGCACCACCAGCAAGGAAGACGGCATCGGCCGCAGCAAGGAACTGCTGGAGCAGCTGCGCCAGTTGGCCGTGGCCACCCGCACCCAACGGCTGGAGCAGCAGGGCTTCGAAATCCAGCTGCGGGAGCCCGAACACCCCGATCTCGACCTCAACGGCACCCGGATCCCCTACGGTGACGAGGGCCAGCTCGGCGCCATGACGACCCCGGGCGCCCGTCTCTGCCGCGCCCTGCTGCGGGAACTGCTGGTGCTGGCCAACCAGCTGGTGGGTCGTCATCTGGCTGCCCTCGGCCTGCCGGCCCTCTACCGCATCCAACGAGCCCCGGACAGCAATTCCCTGCAGGAGCTGACCAAACTGGCCGCCGGACTGGATCTGGAGCTGCCGCCGGTCCCCGAAGTGCTGGACCACCGCTATCTGCGCAGCCTCTCGGACATCTTCGCCACCTCCCCCCTGGCCCAGGTCCTCAACTATCTGCTGCTCGATCAGCTGCGTCCCGCCAGCTACTCCACCCAACCCGGGGCCCACTTCAGCCTCGGCCTCCCCAAGGAACAGCCCTACGTCCGCTTCGTCAGCCCCAGCCGCCGCTACGGGGACTTCTGGACCCAGCGGCTGCTGCTGGCCCTGTTCAGCGAAGGTCGCGATCGCCGCACCAGCCGCAGCAAGGACGGCGTCAACCTGCGCCACAGCAGCTGCCAGGGCCAGATCAGCTGGCAGGTGCTGCCCAACGAGACCCAGAGCAGTCTGGAAACGGCAGCCTCCTGGCTGGCTCCCCACCTGAGCGAACGGGAGAAGCTGGCCCAGGAAGCGGAGAACGACTTCGTGGGGCTGCAGAAGGCCAAGTACATGAAGGCCCATACCGGCGACATCTTCGAAGGGCTGATCACCGGCGTGCAGTCCTACGGCTTCTTCGTCGAGATCGAGGATCTGCTGGTGGAAGGACTGGTGCACGTCAGCTCCCTCAAGGACGACTGGTACGAATACCGCTCCCGCCAGCAACGGCTGATCGGTCGCAAGAGCCGCCGTCAGTTCGCCCTCGGCGATCGCGTGCGGGTGCAGGTGCGCAACGTCGACTACTACCGCCAGCAGATTGACCTGACCATCGTCACCGACGAGGAGAGCGAGTCGACCCTCGACCCCCTCGACCCCAGCCAGGCGATCGACGAATAGGAGTCCCTCCATGCCCGCTGCCCCCGGGACCACACCGCCTCTGGTGCTGGGCGTCAGTGGCGCCTCCGGCCAGATCTATGCCGTTCGGGCCCTGCACCACCTGCTGCGGGCCGGGGAAAGTGTGGATCTGGTGGCCTCCACAGCGACCGCTCGGGTCTGGCAGGCAGAGCATGGCCTCACCCTACCGGGTGACCCGGAGGCTCAGGCGCAGTTCTGGCGATCCCAGGCCGGGGTCCCCAGCGGAGGACAACTGCGCTGCCACAGCGCCCGGGACATTGCCGCCAGCATCGCCAGCGGCTCGTACCGCACCCGCGGCATGCTCGTCATGCCCTGCAGCATGAGCACGATCGGCAAGCTGGCCAGCGGGGTCGGCGAGGGTCTGCTGGAGCGGGCCGCCGATGTGCAGCTGAAGGAGGGCAAGCCCCTGGTGCTGGTGCCCCGGGAAACCCCCTTCAGCCTGATTCACCTACGCAACCTCACCCGTCTGGCGGAGGCTGGAGCCCGCATCGTGCCCGCCATTCCGGCTTGGTATCATCAACCGCAAACCATTGAGGATCTGGTGGACTTCGTGGTCGCCCGCGCCCTTGATGGCTTCGACCTGGACTGTGTGCCCCTGCGGCGCTGGCAGGGCGATCGCCGCCCGGACTCCCCCTGAACGATGGCAAAACTGCGCAACCTGCTGGCGCTGGTCTGGCTGGGCATTCTGATCGGTCTGCTGTTCAGCAATCTGGGCAGCCCTCTGACCCTGACCCTGCTGCTCAGCCGGACCCCTGCCCTGCCCCTGGGCCTCTGGCTGGTGATCGCCAGCCTGGCGGGGGCGCTCACCACCCTGGCAATCGCCCTGCTCAACCGTCCCCTGCGCCGTCCTGCCACGACCTCGGAGGCTCCCGAGACACCCCAGGGCCGCCGTCGTCGTCCCTGGAAGCGATCGCCCGAGGACGAGTGGACCTTCATGGGTGTTGGTGAGGGTGAGGAGAGCTGGGATACCTGGCCGGGAAC
>CAWUMD010000004.1:0-23530 GCA_963923365.1 uncultured bacterium | reverse complement strand
AAAAACAGAGCCTCTGAAACTCAGTGGTTTCAGAGGCTCTGATACGGAGAGGGTGGGATTCGAACCCACGGTGAAGTTACCCCCACACAGCATTTCCAGTGCTGCGCCTTCGACCACTCGGCCACCTCTCCAGGTGGTTCAGTTGACTGTCCGGAAACCGGTACAGGCGGGGTGCAACGGGTAACGGTTGCTGCCCACAAGATTGATATGTTAGCAGGGGAAAGCCCGGTCGCCAAGTACCGTCCGCCAGGAGTGCCATGGTCCCCACCCACACCGTCCGGATCCACGACCGCAACCGCGACGAGCACTTCGTGGTCGAGGTCCCCGAGGATCGCTACATCCTCCAGTACGCCGAGAGCCAGGGGTTCACGCTCCCCTTCTCGTGCCGCAACGGCGCCTGCACCGCCTGCGCCGTCCGTATTCTCGAAGGCGAGGTGGAACAGACCGAGGCCATGGGTCTGTCCCCCGCCCTGCGTCGTCAGGGCTATGCCCTGCTGTGCGTCAGCTATCCGCGCAGTGACCTGAGCGTCGAGACCCAGGACGAGGACGAGGTCTACGAACTCCAGTTCGGTCGCTACTTCGGCAAGGGCAAGGTCCGGGCCGGTCTGCCTCTGGACGAGGAGTAAGCCGTGTACCCGAGCGAACGCGACCTGCTCTGCTGGCTGGACATCGCCACCGAAGCCGCCCTGGCCGCCGGGGCTGAACTGATGCGCTGCTACGGCCGTCTGGAGAACATCCGCGAGAAGGGCCGTCCCGGGGACCTGCTCACCGAGGCGGATCAGGCAGCCGAAGCCGCCGTTCTGGACATCCTCGGGCGGCATCTGCCCGACCATGCCATCCTGGCCGAGGAATCCGGCCGGGCCGGGGCTGAGTCCGCCCGGTTCCGCTGGGCCATCGACCCCCTCGATGGCACCACCAACTTCGCCCACAGCTACCCCCTGTTCGCCACCTCCATCGGCCTGCTGGTGGACGGCGTTCCCACCCTGGGCGTGGTCTACAACCCGAAGCTGGATGAGCTGTTCCGGGCTGGCAAAGGTCTGGGAGCCACCCTCAACCGCCAGCAGATCCGGGTCTCCGACACCCACGAGCTGGGGCGATCGCTGCTGGTCACCGGTTTCGCCTACGACCGCCGTGACGTCGTCGACAACAACTACGCCGAATTCTGCCGCTTCACCCACCTCACCCAGGGCGTCCGTCGGGGCGGCTCCGCCTCGGTGGATCTGGCCTACGTTGCCTGCGGTCGCCTGGACGGCTACTGGGAACGGGGCCTCTCGCCCTGGGATCTGGCCGCCGGGGTGGTGCTGGTGGAGGAAGCCGGAGGGCGGGTCACCGCCTACGATCAGGGGCCCTTCGACCTGGACAGCGGCCGCATCCTGGCCACCAATGGTCCGCTTCACGGGGCGATCGCCGACGTCCTCGCCACCGTCGAGCCGCTGCAACGGTTCTGAGCACAGGGTCTGGGCATCCTGAAGCGGTAGACAGCAACCTGAGGGCGCATGGCTGCCGCGACTGTCCCGACCCGTCTCCCCGGAGGCCTGTTCGCCCTCGGTTGTCGCGACTGCCATGCCCTGCTGGGAGTGCCGGTCGACGCCGAGGCCGAGTCCATCCGCCGCGCCTACCTGCGCATCGCCCGGCAGCTCCATCCCGACAGCAACCGTCAGGCCAGCCCGGACCAACGCCAGTTGGCGACCCTGTGGCTCTCCCGCTGGGTCAACCCCGCCTACGCCCAGCTCTCCCAGCCCCAGGGCCGGGAGGAGCAACGGCAGCTGATCTGCGGACGTACCCAGACCCTGCTCAGCAGCGGTCAGACCCTGAGCTGGCGCCAGGGCCGCAGTCCGGCCCTGCTCACCACACAGCAGCCGGAACTCGCCTACCCGCAGCAGATCCGGGAGCTGGCCAGCAGCCTGTTCACCGACCTGACCGCCGTTCCCGAACAGCTGGGAGACCTGAGCGAACTCAATCTGGCCTGGCTGATGCGGCAGCAGATGGGGAAGGGGAGCCCCCCGACAGCCGGTCCCGACCAGCTGGAGCGCTACCTCAGTCGGGCCGAAGGCTACCTGCGCCGGAAAGCCCTGCCCCAGGCCCAGCTGGAGCTGCGGGATGCCCTGCGCCTGGCCCCCCAGGAAAGTCGCGCCCACGCCCTCAGCGGACTGGTTTACCTCGAGTTGGAGCAACCGGCCATGGCGCGGATCTCGATCCGTCGGGCCCTGCAACTCGACCCCCAGCAGGTCCTGGCCCTGGAGGGAAAACAGCGGCTGGAGCAGCAGGGGCATAAAATCGATCACGCCCCCAGCGAGCCGTCACCGGAGCCCCGTTCCGGCAACTGGTTCACGGGCCTGTTTTCCCGACGTTCCTAGTCGACCCCGTTCCTCCAACCCCGAGCTTTCCGCATGGTTCATCAGCCCCCCGCCGGCGCCCGCGATCTGCTGCCCCTGGACGTCAGCCAGAAGCGCTGGATCGAAAGTCGTCTGCAGCAGGTGTTCGGGGGCTGGGGTTACCAGCGGATCATCACGCCCTCTCTGGAGCGGCTGGACACCCTCGCCGCCGGGGGGGCCATCGACCTGAGCAGCGTCGTTCGGGTCGAATCCGAAGAGGACAGTGGACTGGGTCTGCGGCCGGAGCTGACCGCCTCGATTGCCCGCGCCGCCGTCACCCGTCTGGCGGACACCAGCCTGCCCCTGCGGCTCTACTACAACGCCAACGTCTTCCGCCGCCAGACCCGGGCCGAGCGGGTGGAAATCACCGAAGGCTACCAGGCCGGGGTGGAGCTGCTGGGCAGCGGCGGCGTCCTCGCCGATGCCGAGGTCCTGCAACTGCTCACCGCCAGTCTGGAAGCCCTGGGCCTGGGCCGGAGCGGTCTGGAACAGGGCTGTCTGGTACTGGGCCAGGCAGGTCTGACCCGCATGCTGCTCGAGCCCTTCCCGACGGAGCAGCGGCAGGCCGTGCGACGGGCGATCGCCGCCCTCGACCGGATCAGCCTGGAGCAGCTGCCCCTGCCCGAGGATCTGCGACAGCGGGCCCTGGCTCTGCTGGATCTGCGGGGTGAGCCGGACGCAGTGCTGGCGCGTCTGGATCGGCTGGTGGAAAGCCCCACTGCCCGCACCGCCAGCGACGATCTGCGCCAGCTGCTCACCCTGCTGGCGGATCTGCCGCTCCCCCTGGTGCTCGACCTCAGCTTTCTGCAGGACTTCGACTACTACACCGGCATCACCTTCGAGGTGGTCTACCGCACCGGCAGCGGTCCGGTGGTGCTGGCCCAGGGCGGACGCTACGATCAGCTGCTGGCCCTCTACGATCCCCAGCAGCGCCCCTGGCCCGGCATCGGCTTCTCGTGCGATATCGAGGGGCTGCAGCAGGTCCTGCGCAGCAGTGGCCGCCTCCCGAACCAGGCCCCGACCAGCAGCTGTCTGGTGGTCGCCACCGCTCCCGGCGAACAGAGCCGGGCTCTGGCCACAGTGCGCCAGCAGCAGCAGGCCGGTGAGCGCGTCGAACTCTATCTCGACCCCCAGCTCGACATCGAGAGCGTCCGCCAGTTTGCTCGGCGGCGGGCGATCGCCACGATTCTCTGGCTGCACCCTGGTCAGGCCCCCCGCACAGAAACCCTGGCCTGACCACTCCGTTAGGCTTATCTAGAACGCTCTGCTCAGGGAATTACCGTGGCGCACACCATTGTCACCGACGTCTGCGAAGGGGTTGCCGACTGTCTCGATGCCTGTCCCGTCGCCTGCATCGACCAGGGTCCAGGCCGCAACAGGAAGGGGACCGACTGGTACTGGATTGACTTCAGCACCTGCATCGACTGCGGCATCTGCCTGCAGGTCTGTCCCGTGGAAGGGGCCATTCTGCCCGAGGAACGTCCGGACCTGCAGAAGACCCCCTGAGCCTGCAGAAAAAATCCCCACTCCGAAGAGCGGGGAAGCCAGTTCGGGTAGAGACGTGGAATAGGGCCGCAAGCGCTGGGCCACCATCACGCTCCTGTTGTCCCCCGGTTGTCCCGGCCCCCGGGGGGATGCTCGGAAAGATTTCAGGTCCCGGGCTGCGTGGCCTGCGCTGGCGGCTGGGGCGACACCAGAACTTTGTCCACCCGCAGCCCGTCCATATCCACCACCTCCAGGCGCCAGTCCGCCAGGGTGAGGACATCTCCGCTGCGGGGGATGCTGCCCAGCTCGTGCATCACCAATCCGCCCAGGGTCTGGAATCGACCCTGCTGGCGGGCGGTTTCCAGAGCCGATTCCCCCAGCAGGTCCGTCAGTTCATCGATGGTCAGCAGGCCATCGAGCAGAAAACTGCCGTCACTGCGCCGGATCACACTCGGCTCGTTGTCCTCCTGCTCATTGGGCAACTCCCCGACAATGCCCTCCACCAGATCGTTGAGGGTGACCAAACCGACCACGCTACCGAATTCGTCGGTGACCAGTGCCAGGTGCTGCTCACTGGCCTTGAACTGTTCGAGCAGAGCAAAGGCACGGGTGCTTTCGCCGACGTAGAGGGGCGGACTGAGCAGCGGGGTCAGATCCGCCGAAGCCGCATTCCCCGCCAGACGCAGCAGATCCTTGACCCGCAGAATCCCCAGGCACTGCTCCGGCTCCTCCTGGCAGACCGGGAAGCGCGAGTAGGGGCTATCGAGTACCGCCTGCCGGATTTCAGCCAGGGATTCGGAGGCATCCAGCCAGGCCAGTTCCGTGCGCGGCACCATCAGGGCACGCACCGGTTGATCCCCCAGGCGCAGGATGCGGCTCATCATCTCCTGCTCGGAAGCCTCCAGCACCCCGGCCTGGGTGCCCTGCTCCAGCAGACCGTGGATTTCCTCTTCAGTCAGGGTGTCGTTGCGATCGCCCTCGACACCGAACAGCTTCAGCAGCAACGCCGTGGAACCGCTCAGCAGGCGCACCAACGGGGCGGCCACGCGGGCCAGCGTCGCCATCAGCGGCGACACCCGGCAGGCAAGCGCCTCAGGATTACCCAGGGCCAGACGTTTGGGTGCCAGTTCACCAATCACCAGGGACAGGTAGGTGATCACCGCCACCACCAGGGCAATGCTCAGGGGCTGGGCATAGGGGCCCACCAGGGGCAACGGGCTGAGCACATGCCCGAGCGGCTCGGCGAAGGCTGCACCGCCGATGGTGCCGCTGAGAATGCCGATCAGGGTGATGCCCACCTGCACCGCCGAGAGGAAGTCCTCGGGTTCCTCCGCCAGGCGGAGCGCCTGCTCGGCAGTACGGCTACCCTGCCGGGCCATGCGGGCCAGTCGCAGCTTACGGGCAGAAACAATCGCGATCTCGGCGGCGGAGAATACCCCGTTGGCGATCAGCAGCAGCAGAATCAGTCCGAATTCGACCAGCATGGTCAGGGGTCAGGCCGGCAGCGGTGCCGCAGGCGTGACACAAACAGGGATAAAGAGTGCATTCAGTGTACGGCCTGGCGTTGCCCTCGCCGATGTTCGCGAAGCTTCCATGAAGCCCCCTCGGAAGTGGAGACAGAGGCCCGGATGGCGTCGACCCTGGAAACGGTGGAGGAGTTCCCCGGTCATCCCTCGGAGTTCCCGTCAATGTCTGCACTGCTCAGCGTCCTGATTGCCACAACAGCCCTCGCTCCGGCATCCCTGCCCACAGCCGAACCGACCTGCCAGCCCGATCCGGTCAGTCATGGCTTCGTCTGTGCCAGCGATGTCAACGCCCACCGGCAACAGGCGCTGGCGGAACTGGAGCAGCCCCGCCCGAGCGGAGACATGTACCGCTGCGAACGTAACCTGGACGAGAGCCGTACCAGCTGCAATCCCCAGTGGTGACGGCAGGGCCGGACCGGGATTGGCGATAATCGCCCTAGCGCAATCTCTGGAATGCTCCATGGCCGCCAAGGTCGAAATCTACACCTGGTCCACCTGTCCCTTCTGCATCCGAGCCAAGGCCCTGCTCACCCGCAAGGGCGTCGAGTTCACCGAATACGGCATCGACGGAGATGAGGCCGCCCGTGCTGCCATGGCGGTACGCGCCAACGGTCGTCGCTCCCTGCCCCAGATCTTCGTCAATGAACAGCACATCGGTGGCTGCGACGATCTGCATGCCCTCGACCGGGCCGGTGACCTTGACGCCCTGCTGAGCCAGTGAGCGGGATCAGCATGACAGACCTCAACCTGGCCTTCATCCTCGATCCGGTCGCCGGACTCGACCCCACCCACGACAGCACCGTCGCCCTGATGGAAGCAGCCCAGGCTCGTGGCCACCGGGTCTGGGTGACCGGCATCGATCAGCTGGGGGTGGAAGCCAGTCGGGCCTGGGCCCGACTGACCCCCCTGCAGCTGAAGCCGGTGGAACGGCTGAAGCACGGCTGGCGCGCAGAACCGGACTGGTTCTGCCTCGGAGATCCCGAGGCTCTGCCTCTGGAGAAGATGGACGCGGTGTTCATGCGCAAGGACCCACCGGTCACCACCGCCTACCTCTACGCCACCTACGTTCTCGATCACGTCGATTCGAGCATCAGCCGGGTGCTCAACGCCCCCAGCGGACTGCGGGCCGCCAACGAAAAGATGTACGCGCTGCAGTTCGAGAGCTGCATTCCCCGCACCATCGTCAGCAGCAGTAAGGAGGTGATCCGCGAGTTCGTCAGTCGGGAAGGCCGGGCAGTGCTCAAGCCCCTGGGCGGCAAGGCCGGCGAGGGGATTCTCTTCCTGGAGGCAGGCGATCGCAACCTCAACTCCCTGATTGAGCTGAGCACCGGTCAGGGCGCCCTGCCGGTGATGGTGCAGCAGTACCTACCCGAAGCCAGTCAGGGGGACAAGCGGATCATCCTGCTCAACGGCGAGCCGATCGGGGCCGTCAACCGCATCCCCAGCGGGGGTGAATTCCGGGGCAACATGGCCGTCGGCGGGCGGGCCGAAGCCGCCACCCTGAGCGATCGCGACCGGGAAATCTGTGCCGCCGTCGCCCCCACCCTGCGCCGGGATGGCCTCTGGTTCGTCGGTCTCGACGTGATCGGCGGCTACCTGACCGAGGTCAATGTCACCAGCCCCACCGGCGTGCGGGAAATTGACCGCTTCGACGGCGGCTGTCTGGGCGCCGAGGTGATGCAGTGGCTTGAGCAGCACCCGCTCACCTGAGACTGAGCTCAGGTTCGACCCGGCTTGTTCAGGGTCGGGTCGAAGACGTCATCCGATTCCAGATCGAGGGTGGCGTCCTGCTGCTGGCGCAGCTCCTGCTCCCGGCGGTCCTGTTCGGAACGCTGCTGCAACAGCAGCCCACCTCCCACCAGGGGCAGTGAGGTCAACCAGAGCAGCCGCTGGTCCCGCCCCAGCAGCAGACAGAGCACCCCCACCAGGCTCACAGCCAAACCGGCAAAACGTTCCATGACAGTCCTCCTCCCCCGATTCTAGGGAGTCCCCTCTGCCCCATCCCCCAGGATGGGCAGTCGCTGCCCCGCCAGCAGGCGTTTCAGCGCCTCCATCAGCGGTTCCTCCAGGAAGGGCTTGGTGAAGTACGCCCAGGCCCCCATCTGGTGTGCGATCTGCCGGTGTCGGTCGGATCCGCGGGAGGTCAGCAGGGCAACCGGGAGGGTCGCCAGACGCCCCTCGTCCCGCAACCGTTCCAGCAGTTCCAGCCCCCCCATGGTCGGCATTTCCACGTCGCAGAGCACCAGGTGGCAGACCAGCCCCCCTCGCAGCCGGGCCAGCGCTTCCGCCCCGGTGCCCGCCTGCTCAACCTGGTAGCCGTGCCGCTTGAGGGTGAGGGTGAGCATCTCCCGCACCGTCACCGAGTCGTCCACCACCAGCACCAGGGGCACCTCCATCGCCCCAGCCTGCGGGCCCACCACCACCGGGCCAGAGGTCGGGCACTGCAGACGCCCCAGGCCCAGATCCACCAGCTCCATCACGTCGGCGATCGCCAGGATCCGGCCATCGCCGAGAATCGAGGCCCCGGCAATCCCCAGGGGCTTCGGCAGGGGGGAAGAGAAGGACTTGATCACGATCTCCTGTTCCCCTTCCAGGGCATCCACCTGCAGGGCCAGATTGTCGTCCCCGCTGTGGAGAATCACCACCGCCTGGGAACCGGGGGTCGGCGGTCCGCTCGGTACCCGACTCCCGGGATAGCGCAGCAACCCAGCCAGGGGGAACAGAGCCAGGCGCTGTTCCTGCCAGGGCACCCAGCGTCGTCCGGCCGAGTCGACCTCCACCCAGCCAGGACGCAGGGGTGACGATTCGAGCACGCTGTCAATCGGGAAGGCCAGTTGCTGCCCCTGACACCGCACCGTCAGAGCCCGGGTGATGCGCAGGCTCAGGGGCAGGCGCAGGGTGAAAGTTGTTCCCTGACCGGTCTGGGAATCGGTGACCACCTCTCCCTGAAGCTGCTGCAGGGTGGTGCGGACCACATCCAGGCCCACCCCCCGACCCGCCAGAGCATCCGCCTGGTCGCGGGTGCTGAAGCCCGGATGGAACAGCAGACCGTAGGTTTCCCGCTCGGTCAGGGCCGCCGCCTGGGCCGGGGTGAGCAGTCCCTGGGCGATCGCCTTCTGCCGCACCCGCTGACCGTCAATTCCGGCACCGTCATCGCTGAGCTGGATAACGGTGCGATTGCCCTGCCGGAAGGCCTGCAGCCGCAGCGTACCGACAGCGGGCTTCCCCAGCATCCGGCGCTGCTCCCCGGTCTCGATGCCATGGGTGAGGGCGTTGTTGATCAGATGGATCATCGGCGCCTGCAGCCGCTGCACCAGCAGCTTGTCGATCAGGATGTCCCCCCCCTCGATCTCCAGATGCGCCTGCTTGCCGCACTGGCGGCAGACCTCGCGCACCGCCCGGGGAAACTGGGCCGCCAGTTCCCGGAAGGGCACCGTCCGGGTCTGCTCCAGCTGCTCCTGCAACTGGAGGGTGATCTGCTGCAGCTGACGGGTGAGGCGGTCGAGGGGATCCTCGACCCGGAACTGCAGATCCGAGGTTGCCTCCCGCAGCCGCACAATCACCTCAATCATGTCCCGGGCCAGCCCGTGAAAGGCCGTGAACCGGTCGAGCTCCAGGGCATCGAACCCGGCGATCGCCGTAGCCGGGCCCTCCGGGGGTCCCCAGGGAGCCTCGCCCCGTCCTCCAGCCCGCAACGCCCCCTCCAGCAACGAGCGTTCGTAGAGGTCCCGCAGCCGCTGGCCGAGGTCGCTGAGCTGCTGGGTCTGGCCCTGGAGGTGATCCAGACTGTCCCGCAACTGCTTGCGCTCACTTTCGAGGCCGTTCCGACTGAGTACAATCTCGCCCACCAGATCGGCCATACCATCCAGCTGGCGCACCGGTACCCGCAGCAGCGGTTCCAGCAGCAGCGGCTCACCGGTCGCCTCGGCGGCGAGCCGAGGGTCGCCCGAGAGGTCGGCAGTCACCCGGACGCTGGACGGGGCGGTAGCGATCGCCACCGGTTGTCGATCAAGCCAGCCCGACAGGTCTGCCAGCAGTGCCGCTGCCTCCTGGGCCGAGAACCGAATCGTGGATGCCGAGGGAGTCATCGCCTCACTCCACCCGGAACCGGTCGACCGAGGTACGCAGATCCCGCGCTTCGAGCACCAGCCCCTGCAGGGAGGCCGCTACCCGTTCCGCCTCCTGGGAGGTGTGTCGGGCCGTCTGAGCCACGGACTGCATCACCGCCGCCATCCGCTGAGACATCTCCGTCTGCTCGACGGTGGTGGAGGTAATCGAGAGCACCATCTTGTCGATATGGCGCGACACCTGGGTGATGTCATCCAGGGCATGGCGGGCCTGTTCCGCCAGTTGGGTGCCGATGATCACCTGCTGGGTGCCCTCCTCCATCGCCGTCATCACCTGGGCAGTCTCCTGCTGGATGGTGAGCACGATCTGGGAGATCTCCTTGGTGGACTTTGCTGCCCGATCCGCCAGCTGGCGAACCTCATCCGCCACGATCGCAAACCCCCGCCCCGCTTCCCCGGCCCGGGCCAGCTCGATGCTGGCGTTCAGCGCCAGCAGATCGGTGCGGGAGGCAATCTGGGAAATCAGGGCCACAATCTTGGAGATTTCCTGGGATGACTCCGCGAGGCGCTTCACCTTGCGGCTGGTCTCGGTCACTGTCTCGCGGATGCGCAGAATCCCATCCAGGGTCTGCTCCACCGACTCGCGCCCTTTCAGGGCGGTCTGGGAAGCCCGCACCGCCACCTGCTCTGCCTGCCCGGCCCCGGCAGCCACCCGCTGGATGGAACTGTTCAGGGTCTGGACGATGGTCAGGGCCGTCCCCAGATCCTCCACCTGCTTGCGGGCGTCCAGGGAAAGGCTGCGGGCGAATTTCTCATTGTCCCGCGCCCCCTGCCCCACCTGCTCGACGGTACGTTTCACCTGGGCGACCAGCTCCCGCAGATTGGCCAGGGTGAGGTTGAAGGCATCCGCCACCGCCCCGAGGATGTCACCGGTCACCTCGGCCTGCACGGTCAGATCCCCCCTGGAGGCCACCTCGGCATCCGCCAGCAGATGAATTACCTGCTGCTGCAGGTCCTCCTGCTCGCGCTCCTGGGTGATCAGCCGCTCCTGCTGTCCGCCCAGCCGGGCCTCCACCGTCGCCAGAGCCTGCCGCAGGTCGTGGGGCAGGGCCAGATCGGGCTGCAGGGGCTCTTCCCCCAGTCGCTCGCACAGCCCCGCCAACTGTGTCAGTAGGCGCTGCTGCCGCTGGCTGTTGCGGTGGTGAATCTCCAGATCGGTTTGCAACTGCTGCCAGCGCTGCTCATGGGCACTCTGAAGCGCGCGCAGGCTGCGGCCTGTGGCGATCGCCACCGCTACGGTGGATCCACCTCCCACTAGCACCAGCACCCCGACCTCGGTCCAGGTGCGATCGCGTCCCGGGGGCCCGCCCAGCACCACCCCCAGGGCCAGCAGCCAGCCGAGGCCACAGAGCCAGCCGCTGACCAGGAGGCGCCGCCGTTGCCAGGGATCGGGCCGTTCCGGATTCAGGGCCGGGCCGAGGGCCCCCAGGCCGAAGCGACGCCGGGGAGCCGAGTTGGAGAGAGCCGTCGCAGCGGTCATGGCATCAGGCGGCCCAGCAGGCCGGGGCAATCAGAGCATGGGGGTCGAGAACCATCACCCCCTCGGGATACCGATCCGAGGGCTGGACAAAGCCCCGCAGCAGGGGCTGCAGTCGGGGTAGGGGGCTGAGCCCGGTCTGGAGCAGATCCGGCTGAATCCACAGCATCCGGCCCAGGCGGGACACCGCCAGCCCCAGCATCCCCGTAGGCTCAGCCACCACCAGCACCGGCAGATCCTGGGTGCCCAGGGCCAGGGGCTCCTCTGCCCCCAGCCGCCGCCCCAGGTCCACGACCCAGCTCAGGCGACCGCGCCAGTTGATAGCCCCCAGCACCAGCGGCGGGACATTGGGAAACACCGTCAGCTGCTCCGGCTGGACGAGCAGCACCTCCTGCACCCCCACCGCCGGCAGGGCAAACCGACCGGGCAGGGCCAGGGCAAACTGCAGGTAGGGATCCCCCTCACGACGGTCCGCATCCTCGCCAGGGGGCACAGCCGGAAGCAGGGGGTCCGCCATCATGCCACATCGCTTCAGAACGGGATTAGCGTGCCCGCTCCGCACCCCCTCCGAGACAGGAAATTCCCACCCCAGCCACCGCACCGAAACCCTCACTGGCCGGGCATCATGACCCCAGACCCGACGTCGAGGCGTGACAACGTGCTGTATCTGGCGGAAGTCCAGAAACGCGGTGGGCTGATCGGCGGGCGCAGTACCCTCAAGCTCCTGGCGAGCCAGCGGGGCGATGCACCCTGGCAGGCGGTCACGGCCGAGGCACCGTTGAACACCGACAAAGCCAACGACTTCCCGGCCGGGATGCTGGTGCTGGTGGACATCGTTGGAGAGCAGCAGATTCAGCGGGTGCAGTCAGCCACCCCGAAGCTGCTGTCGCTGCTGCTGGAGCACAGCCCCGGCGGCACCCGCACCCCGAAGACCGTCGACGCCACGGAGATCGAGGTCTGGCGCGAGTCGCTCACCGTTCAGAGCCAGGAACTGGAACGTCGCCGTCAGGCCCTGGAGGCCCGGGAGGAGGAACTGCGTCGCCAGCAGCAGGCACCCGTGAGCGATCCGAACCGGGCGCAGGAGTTCCGCGAGCAGCTGCACAGCCTGCGGGAGCGGGCCGAGGCCCTGCCGACCAGCCACACGGCGGCGATCGCCCAACTGCTGACCCGCATCGGTGAACTACAGCAGCAATTGCTGCAGGGACTGGACCTACCCCAGAAGGTGGATCTGGTGCAGCTGCGTCAGCAGTCGAGCGCCGACCTGACGCCGCAGTACGAGCAGATCCACCAGGAGTGCGAGCGGCTGCAGCGGTTCGTGGAGGACCAGGAAGAGGAACTGCGACTGCAGCGCCTTGAGATCACGGCCCTGGAGCAACCTCCGGACGGCCGGGCCCCGGATGCCACGGCCGTGGAGCGGGCCTGGGAGCGCTACCGCATGCTGGATCGTTCTCTCGACGATCAGCGGCAGATCGCCAACGCCCATCGGCGGCTGGAGGTCCTCTACGCCCTGGTGGCCCAGCAGCCCCAGGACGGCGCCGACCCAATGCTGGTGAGCCTGTTCGACCTGCTGACCCGGAAACTGCCCCGACTGGCGGAACAGCTGCAGACCCTGCAGGAACCGGATCTCGACCACCTGCGCCAACAACTGAGCCAGGGCATCGAAGCTCTGGAGAACCACCTCAGTTCAGTCTGACGACGCTGCTTCCCACTGCAACCAGCCCGGATGCACACGTACGCAGCCCCGACCGAGGCTGGAACTGCGGCTGCCCACGGGAGCCTGCAGCAAGTCCCGCACTGCCTCTGTGGCATCGAAGCCCACCGGGACATGGCGGCAGTCCTGAAGCCAGCGGCGCAGCACCCGTCGCTGCAGGGCCAGGGGGGCCTGGGACAGGGCCTGCCGACAGCGATCGCCCGTCACCATGCGCCGGTACAAGGACTCACTTTCCTGGTGCAGCCAATCCTGCTCCGCTGCCAGGATCTCCGCCGTCTGGGCCAGATGCCGCTCGCTGCCCGGGTTGATCCGCTCCCGCAGGTAGGGCAGCAGTTCGTTACGGATACGGTTGCGTAGGTAGCGGTTCTCGGCGTTGGTGCAGTCCTCCCAGACCGGCAGCGCGAATTGAGCACAGACCGCCCCCGTGTCCTCACGGCTGAACTCCAGCAGCGGTCGCACCAGCCACCGATCCCCATCCAGACGCCGCAGGGGCCGCAGACTACCCAGCCCCTCACTGCCGCTGCCCCGCAGCAGGTGGTGAAGCAGCGTTTCCGCCCGGTCGGTGGCCGTGTGGGCCACCACCACCCGAGGGCAACCGTGCTGGCGGGCGATCGCCCCCAGCACGCCGTAACGCCAGTCCCGGGCCGCCGCTTCACTGGGCAGGGGCCGGTCCGCCACCGGCACGTCGCAGGGTACCCCCCAGGCAGCACAAAGATGGCGCACATGCTCGGCATTAGCCGCTGCGTCGGGGCGGATGCGGTGGTCGGCGTGCAGCACCCGCAGATCCCAGGCCCAGAGCCGCCGCAGGTCGAGCAGCAGCCGCAGCAGGCAGAGGGAGTCCTGCCCCCCGGAAACGCCCAGCAGCAGAGCAGTTCCGGCGGGCAGCAGATCGGTCTGCTTCAGGTGCCGATGCAGCCGGGCATGCCAGTCGGACCAGGGCTTTGTTGCAGGGGTCATGGGGGACAGGCCCTCTGGGAACAGGGTCGGGCGAATGTCAGAATAGGGAGATTAGGTTTTGGAAACTACTATGCCGATGCCCGCCACCCTGGAGCGCGCTCTGCAGGAACGTCGCGCCCTGAAAGTGATCAGCGGTCTGATGAACTTCGACGCCGAAAAGGTCGCCAAGGTGGTGCGTGCCGCAGAACTGGGCGGCGCGACCTTCGTCGACATCGCCTGTGATCCGGCCCTGGTGCGTCTGGCCAAGAACCTGATCGACCTGCCCGTGTGCGTTTCCAGCGTCGATCCCTATGCCTTCGTCGACGCCGTGGAAGCCGGTGCCGACCTGGTGGAAATCGGCAACTACGATGCCTTCTACACCGAAGGTCGGATCTTCTCCGCTGAGGAAGTGCTGGAGCTGACCCGCGAGACCCGCCGCCTGCTGCCCGACGTCACCCTATCGGTGACCGTGCCTCACACCCTCAGTCTCGATGCCCAGGCTGAACTGGCCGAAGCCCTCGAAGCCGCCGGTGCGGATCTGATCCAGACCGAAGGCGGTACCAGCTCCAGCCCCGAGCACGCCGGGGTCCTGGGCCTGATCGAGAAGGCAGCCCCCACCCTGGCCGCCGCTGCCACCATCGCCAAGGTGGTGAACATCCCCGTGCTCTGCGCCTCGGGCCTGTCCGACGTAACCGCCCCGATGGCGATCGCCGCCGGTGCCCAGGGTGTCGGGGTCGGTTCCGCCGTCAACCGCCTCAACGATGACCTGGCCATGGTCGCTGCCGTCAAGCGTCTGAGCGAGTCCCTGGAGCGCTCCGCCGCCCGCGTCTAGGCGCCGGATTCCAGACCCTGACTGGGGGGATCCTACGGGGATTCCCCCTTTTTTGTTGCTTAAGGCACAGGCATTTCCCACGGGTAATGGTTTAAATGGGACCGTCCTTGCCGGAAACCTCCGACAGGGCAGTCATCCTTACTGGAGCGACGACTATGGACACTCGCCCCGTGGTCGAAATTGCCGGCTATCTCTACCGTCGCTACCGCGACGAACTAACGAATATGCTGGCGATCGCCGATGTCCGTGACTGGCTCGGCCGCCTCACCCGCCTCGAGCTGGACCGTGCTGAAGCCCTCTACGTCCTCGGCGAACTGCTGAGCAAATGGCGCGATCCGCAGCTGCAGGACATGTTCGGGCTGCTGGAGCGCAGTTATCCACTGCCGGCCTAAACGTTAAAAGAAGGTATTCTTCCGCCAACCTCCCGGCCTGGACCGGACAGAATGGCACCAGGTTGATGGATCAGTCAGGCTTCCGCCTCCCTCGATACAGGGCGGAAGCCTTTTTCGTTTCCGGAACGTCCGCTCAGCCGAACAGATGCTGACGCAGGGCCCGACGCATCGTCTCGCGGTTGGGGGCCTGACCGGTCCAGATCTCCTGGGCCACCGCCCCCTGACCGACCAGCATCTCCAGCCCATCGAAGGTGGTGCAGCCCCGGGCCGCCGCCTGGGTCAGGAAGCGAGTCGGGCTGGGCACGTAGATCAGGTCGTAGGCGATCGCCGTCGGGTCGAGCAGCGCCGCCTGGGCATCGGTCAGGGGCGATGCTTCGGGATTCGGGCTCATGCCGATGGGGGTACTGTTGACCACCAGCCCCGCGCCCGGCAGCAGGCTCTCCAGCTCGGCGCTGAGGGCCGTACGCAGGTTCCCCCGCAGGGGAGAGTCGGCAAAGCTGGCCTCGAAGGCCGCCAGCCGCTCCACATCGCGACCCACCACCCAGGTCTCGGCCAGCCCCAGCATCTGACAGGCGGCCACCACGGCTCGGGCCGCCCCGCCGTTGCCAAGAATCACCGCCCGCTGCCGGGACCAGTCCCGTTCCAGGAGGCGCAGGGGCGAGAGGAAGCCTTCCACGTCGGTGTTGGTGCCGCACCAGCGATCGCCATCCCACCAGACCGTGTTCACGGCTCCCACTGCTTCCGCCACCTCGCTCACCTGCCCCAGCAGCGGCAGCACCGCCTGCTTATGGGGAATCGTGACGTTGAAGCCGTGCAGGCCGATCGCCCGGAACCCATCCAGGGCCACCGGCAGATCCACCCCGGCTATGCGCAGGGCCACGTAGGCGTAATCGAGCCCCAGTTCTGCGAGGGCTGCATTCTGCATCAGGGGGGAGAGACTGTGGCTGATCGGGTCGCCGATCACCGCCAGCAGCCGGGTCTTGCCAGTCAGGTTAGTCATGGAACCCAGCCTACAACCGCCCCCCGACCCCACCAACGGGTTCGGTAACCCCACCTTTTCCGACCCGGACGCCGACCCGGAAGATAGACCACATTCGTAACAGAGCCACCGTCTCCGATCCGATCCGCGGAGCGGCACCATCCAAGGAGCCAGAGCAGCACTATGGCAAAAGTCGTCGGTATCGACCTCGGGACCACCAACTCCTGCGTCGCCGTCATGGAAGGCGGGAAGCCCGCCGTCATCGCCAACGCCGAGGGATTCCGCACGACCCCGTCGGTAGTCGGCTTCGCCAAGAACAGCGATCGCCTGGTTGGCCAGATCGCCAAGCGTCAGGCGGTGATGAACCCCGAGAATACCTTCTACTCGGTGAAGCGCTTCATCGGTCGTCGCCCGGACGAAGTCACCAACGAACTGACCGAAGTCGCCTACAAGGTGCTGACCAACGGCAACGCCGTCAAACTGGAGAGTTCTAACGCCAGCAAGCAGTTCGCCCCCGAGGAAATCTCGGCCCAGGTGCTGCGCAAGCTGATCGATGACGCCAGCAAGTACCTCGGCGAGCAGGTCACCCAGGCGGTGATCACCGTCCCTGCCTACTTCAATGACTCCCAGCGGCAGGCCACCAAGGATGCCGGCAAGATCGCCGGGGTGGAAGTACTGCGGATCATCAACGAGCCCACCGCTGCGGCCCTGGCCTACGGTCTCGACAAGAAGAGCAACGAGAAGATCCTGGTGTTCGACCTCGGCGGCGGCACCTTCGACGTCTCGGTGCTGGAAGTGGGCGACGGCGTCTTCGAAGTGCTGGCCACCAGCGGTGACACCCACCTGGGCGGCGACGACTTCGACAAGAAGATCGTCGACTTCCTGGCTTCCGAGTTCCAGAAGCTGGAAGGCATCGACCTGCGCAAGGACAAGCAGGCCCTGCAGCGTCTGACGGAAGCGGCTGAGAAGGCCAAGATCGAGCTTTCCAGCGCCACCCAGACCGAGATCAATCTGCCCTTCATCACCGCCACCCAGGACGGCCCCAAGCACGTCGACACTACCCTCACCCGGGCGAAGTTCGAGGAGCTCTGCGCTGACCTGATCGACCGCTGCCGCATCCCCGTCGAGCAGGCCCTCAAGGATGCCAAGCTGAGCACTGGTGAAGTGGATGAGATCGTCCTCGTGGGCGGTTCCACCCGGATTCCCGCCGTGCAGGAACTGGTGAAGCGGATCACCGGCAAGGACCCCAACCAGAGCGTCAACCCAGATGAAGTGGTCGCCGTCGGCGCCGCCATCCAGGCCGGCGTGCTGGCCGGGGAAGTGAAGGACATCCTGCTGCTCGACGTCACCCCCCTGTCCCTGGGTGTGGAAACCCTGGGCGGCGTGATGACCAAGCTGATCAGCCGCAACACCACCATCCCCACCAAGAAGTCCGAGACCTTCTCCACCGCCGTGGACGGTCAGACCAACGTGGAAATCCACGTGCTCCAGGGCGAGCGCGAGATGGCCTCCGACAACAAGAGTCTGGGGACCTTCCGCCTGGACGGCATCCCGGCCGCACCCCGGGGCGTGCCCCAGATCGAAGTCACCTTCGACATCGACGCCAACGGCATCCTCAACGTCACCGCCAAGGACAAGGGATCGGGCAAGGAGCAGTCCATCTCGATCACCGGCGCCTCCACCCTCTCCGACACGGAAGTGGACCGGATGGTCAAGGACGCCGAGGTGAATGCCGCCGCCGACAAGGAGAAGCGCGAGCGCATCGACCTCAAGAACCAGGCCGAAACCCTGGTCTACCAGGCCGAGAAGCAGCTGGGCGAACTGGGCGACAAGGTGCCCGCCGACCAGAAGAGCCAGGTGGAAGGCTTCGTCACGGAGCTGAAGGAGGCGATCGCCGCCGAGGACTACGACAAGATGAAGTCGATCCTCGAAACCCTGCAGCAGGCCCTCTACGCCGCCGGTGCCTCCGTGTACCAGGGTGGCGATGGTGCCGCCGCCGAGCCTACGGCCGATGCCGCCAGCAGCAGCTCCAGCTCCAGCAGCGGTGGCGACGACGTGATCGACGCCGAGTTCTCCGAAACCAAGTAGTCGTCACGACCGACTGATACACGAAGGGGCACCCAGTGGGTGCCCCTTCGTTTTGGGCCTAGCGGGACGGGTCCACCGCCTCGTAGAGGGCCGAGTAGTCGAGGTCCGCCAGACCTTGGGCGATCGCCCGCTCCAGCACTGCCTCAATTGCTTCACCCATAGCCGTGTCGAGTCCCTGGACCCGGGCCGCCCCATCAAACAAGCGCATGTCCTTGAGCAGGTGGCGGGTGGGGAAGTTGGGCCGCTCGAAGTCCCGGTCCAGCATCCGCTGCAGCTTCTTGTCGAAGGTGGGCGCGTAGAGGGCGCTGGCCCGCAGAATCGCCATGAACGCCTCCACGGGCACCCCTTCCCGCTGCACCAGCCCAAGGCTGGCGGAGAAACCCGTAGTAAGGCTGCCGATCAGCTGATTGAGAGCCAGCTTCAGGGCCATCGCCTGCCCGACAGGCCCGATCCGGCGCGGCTCCTGGCCGAACTGACGCAGCACCGGCAAAGCCGCCGCAAAGTCGGCCTCACTGCCCCCGGCCATCACCAGCAGGGTGCCGCTGCGGGCCTCGGGGATGCTGCCCAGCACCGGCGCTTCCAGATAGCGGCCTCCAGCGGCCTCCACCCGGGCGGCGATCGCCCGGCTCTCGTCGGGGGCAATCGTGCCCATCTGCACCACCAGCCGCCCCGGCAGAACCGCCAGAGCCTCGGGGGTGAGCAGGGTCGCCTCGATCGCCGCCGCATCCACCAGCATCAGCACCAGCACCTCACTGGTGGCGATCGCCTCAGCCGGGTTCACTGCCAGCCGAGCCCCCTCTGACTCCAGGGGCTGGGCCCGCGTCACGTCCCGATTCCAGACCGTCACCGGCTGCCCGGTCGCCAGCAGTCGCTGCGCCAGCGGCAGGCCCATCAGTCCCGTACCCAGCAATCCGTAGGCCATTCCCACTTCCCCCGGCTAGAAAACAGCTGTCACGAAACTTAACAGCCGCCCTCAGAAAAAACGAATTACCGTAGCATACCAATGGGCTCAAAAGAGCTGCGGCAGAACAGATTCCTAGGATTCCGGATCGCTATGGGCGTTCAACTGGCTTCAATGCTGAGGGAAGGGACGAAGAAGTCCCACACGATGGCTGAAAACGTCGGCTTCGTCAAATGCTTCCTGAAGGGCGTTGTCGAAAAGAATTCCTACCGGAAACTGGTGGCGGATCTCTATTTCGTCTACTCCGCCATGGAAGAGGAAATGGAGAAGCACAAGGACCATCCGGTTCTCTCCAAGATCTATTTCCGGGAACTCAACCGCAAGGAAAGCCTCGAGCGGGATCTTTCCTTCTACTTCGGGGATAACTGGCGCCAGCAGGTCACTCCTTCCACTTCGGCCCAGGCCTACGTGGCCCGCATCCGGGAGATTTCCGCCGCCGAGCCGGAACTGCTGGTGGGGCATTCCTACACCCGTTATCTGGGCGACCTCTCCGGTGGCCAGATTCTCAAGGGAATTGCCCAGCGCGGCATGAATCTGAGCGAAGGTGCAGGCACTGCCTTCTACGAATTCGAGTCCATCGATGATGAGAAGGCCTTCAAGACCATCTATCGCAATGCCATGGACAATCTGCCGGTGGATGAGGCCCAGGCTGAGCGGATTGTCGAGGAAGCCAACGATGCCTTCAGCATGAACATGAAGCTGTTCAACGAACTGGAAGGCAATCTGGTCGCCGCCATCGGCAAGATGCTGTTCAACACCCTCAGCCGCGGCTTCACCCGAGGCAGCACCGAGGCCAGCGCCACCGCCGCCTGAGCCCCGAATTACCTCTGAACGCTGGGAACGCCGCGCGGCCGATGGGCCGGGCGGCGTTCTGCATGACCGGGGGCAAGGGCAAGCTAGCGGCGTCACGGTCCCTCTTTTTTCCATGGACATCGGCGTTGTCAGCCCGGACCTACAGCAACTGCTCCTGCGCCGTGTCAGCGAGGGCCTGCTGCTGTTCGAAGATGAGACCCTGCGCTTCTGCAATGCCCTGGGCCGACGCACCTTCCGGGCTCGGGGAGACCTGAGCGGCAACACCTTCACCCCTTGGCTGGAGCACCAGCGTCGGCAGTTCGCGCGCAGTCAGCAGCGGCGCTGGCATTGCCTCTTCCAGCGACCCACCGGCCATACGGTGCAGCAGTTCAGTGTCAGTTTCGAGCGCCTGGCTGAGAACCCGGTTCTGCAGCTGATCCGCAGTCGGGCCCTGGGGCGGTTCAGTCTCTGGCAGCCTCCGGACCGGTTGCCCTACGAGCTCTGGCACTGGCAGCAGCGGGGGGAGCGGGCGTTCGCCAGCCCAGGGCTTTACACGCTCCTGGGTCTGGGTCCCCAGCCACCCCTGGGCCGTCCGGAGATGGAACAGCTGCTGGGGGAGAGCCTAAAGCAGATGCTGGAGCGCAGCCGCCCGGGCCTGCTGTCCGGCCAGCGGCTGCACTGTCTGTCCCGCAGCCAGTGGCTACCCAGCGGACAGCGACGCTGGCTGCGATTTCTGGTGCAGCTCAGCTTGGACATCCACCAGCATCTGCGGTGCGCCCAGATCTGGGTCGAGGACCGCAGCAGTACCCACACCCGCGACTTCCAGCAGCAGGTCAGCCAGGATCTGTTCCACTCCATGCTCGACACCAATCTGGTGGCCAAGCTGCTGCTAGGGGCAGACGGGGACGTACTCTTCGCTAACCAGGCCGCCGGGGATCTGTTCGGGCGATCGCCCGAAACCCTGGAGGGACATTTCCTGGGGCTGCCCCTGGACCTGGGCGGCGTGGTGGAGGTGGATATTCCTCGGGCCGATGGCGACATGCGCACCGCGGAACTGACCACCCAGCCGTTACCGATGCATCCCGGCCGAGCCTACCTGGCCACTCTGACGGACCTCACCCCCCGGCGTCGAGCTGAGGAGCAGCTGCAGATCTACCGCCAGGCCTGGGAACAGAGTCCGGTCTCGATCGTGATCACCGACGCCGACGCCCGGATCGAGTACGTCAACCCCTGCTTCGAGCGGGTGTCCGGCTACAGTCTGACCGAGGTACGGGGTCAGAACCCACGCATGCTGGCATCGGGGAGAACCCATCCGGCCATCTATGAGGACCTCTGGGAGACCCTGCGCCGGGGCCAGATCTGGCGGGGCGAGCTCCAGAACCGGCGCCGCAACGGGGAGCTGTACTGGGAAACGGCATCCATTTCGCCGATTCGGGACAGTATCGGGCAGATTACCCACTACGTGGCCGTCAAGGAAGACATCACCGAGCGCAAGCGCAGCGAGGAGATGCTCGAGTTCCAGGCTCACTACGATGAGCTGACGGGGCTGGCGAATCGGAGTCTGGCCCTGGACCGGCTGCAGCAGGCCATTCACCTGGCCCAACGACAGCAGCAGCGGTTGGGGGTGATGTTCATCGATCTGGATCGGTTCAAGCAGGTGAACGACCAGGCCGGCCATCACGTAGGTGACCTGCTGCTGCAGGAGGTGGCCCAGCGGCTCAATCACTGTGTCCGGCAGATGGATACTGTCGCCCGTCTGAGTGGCGATGAATTCGTCATCCTCTGCCCCCACTGTCAGAACCTGCTCGGGCTGGAGCAGCTGACTCGCCGTGTGATCGAGAGCCTGGCACAACCCTTCGTCCTGGCAGGTGACGAGTTCTTCATCACCAGCAGTATCGGCCTCAGCCTGTATCCCGACGACGGCCAGGAGCCGGAGGAACTGCTGACCCATGCCGACCGGGCCATGTACACCGCCAAGCAGCAGGGCGGACACCAGTTCCGCTTCTTCACCCCGCAGATGAACCAGCAGGTCACCTGGCGATCGCAGGTAGAGCCACAGCTGCGTCGAGCCCTGGAGCGCCAGGAACTGGAGGTTCACTATCAGCCGGTGGTCAGCCTGCGGGATGGGCACGTGGTCGGGGCCGAGGCGCTGCTGCGCTGGTTCCACCCCAGCCTGGGCGCGGTACAGCCGGATCAGTTCGTGGCGATCGCCGAGGACAGTGGCCTGATCGATGGTCTCGGAGCCTGGGTGATCGAACAGGCCAGCAGCCACATCCAGCACTGGAGCGGCACCCTGCGGCGTCCTCTCTGGGTGGCGGTGAACATCTCCCCGCGGCAGGTGCGCAACCCCCGGTTCCTACCGTCGCTCTTCGAGATCCTGGCCCGCACGGGACTACCCCACCCGCAGCTGAAGCTGGAGGTCACCGAACGGCTGCTGCTCGAGGACATTCCCCAGACGGAGGTCGTCCTCAACAGCCTGCACCGGGCCAGCATCCAGTTGGCGATCGACGACTTCGGCACCGGCTACTCAGCGCTCAACTACCTGCACCACCTCCCCTTCGAGGTACTGAAGATCGATCGGTCCTTCGTACAGGATCTGCCGACCGAGACGAAGGCCTGTGTCCTGGCCCGGACGATCCTGGCGATGGCCCACGAACTGGGCCTGGAGGTGGTGGCGGAAGGGGTGGAAACACCGGCCCAGGCGGAGTTCCTGCGCCAGTTCGGCTGCGACTACGCCCAGGGATTCCTGTTCAGTCCGGCCCAGCCGCCGTCGGAATTCCAGCGCTACCTGCAGCGCCAGAGTCTGACCCTCAACGGGTGAGACCATGCTCGAGGGCGAAGCGCACCAGTTCGGTGCGGCTGTTGGTACCCGTCTTCACGAACAGGCGGCTGACGTACTTCTCGACGTTGCGGACACTGGTGTCGAGGTCGCGGGCGATCTCCTTGTTCATCAGCCCCTCGGCCACCCGCTGTAGCACGCTCACCTCCCGGGGGGTGAGGTCGAGCTGAATCGGGCTGGGGGTAGTGGTGAGGCTGGCCCGCTGACCGAGGATGGCTTTGATCTCGGCGATCTGCCGCGCCATCTCGGCGATGTCAGGGTTACCCACCTGCTCGATCGATTCGACGGTGGCCGCCCGCCGATCCAGCAGGTTGCGGACCCGGATCACCAGTTCATCGGGGTCGAAAGGTTTGGGGATGTAGTCGTCACAGCCCGCCTGGTAGCCCTGGATGCGATCGCCGGTCATGCCCCGGGCCGTGAGCAGAATCACCGGCAGCGCTTTATAGCGGTCATCGCCGCGCAGCTGCTGCAGAAACTGATAGCCGTCCACCTGGGGCATCATGATGTCGCTGATCACCAGGTCCGGGCGGAACTGCTGCAGCTTCTCCCAGCCCTCGCGGGCGTTGGCCGCCACCTGAACACCGAAGCCGCTGTCCTCCAGGTAGGCGGCGACAGCTTCCCGCACGCCGGGTTCGTCATCCACCAGGAGAATCTGCGCGGTGTCCGTCATGGCTGGCTCGGAGAAAGCATCGGCTCTATTGTCGACCGCATAGGCCGGGGTTCGGCAAGGGTCAGGCGGTGGCACCGCCGCAGGAACTGCCGGACCCGGCGGTACAGCCGAAGCAGTGGCGGGCGGTGACGATGCGTCGCTGCTGCCAGCGCGCCGGGTCGAAGTCGAAGTCGAAGACGGTCAGGGTCTTCCCCTGGTCATCCCGCAGCGGCAGCTCCAGCATCTGGTTGAAGTCACAGTCGTAGAGGGTGCCGTCCCAGCCGACCGAAAGGGTGTTGCGGCACATCAGCCCACTGATGGTGGCGGGGTTGAACTGCCGCACCAGGGTCTGCAGGTACCC
>CAWUMD010000003.1:0-31738 GCA_963923365.1 uncultured bacterium | reverse complement strand
TGCTGGCCCGCTGGCTGCAGCAGCAGCGGCCCCTGGCCCTGCGCTGGGTCGGCACCGCGGAGCTGAACGGGCTGGTGCTCGAGACCGAGACGGGCGATCGCTGGATTCTGGCGACCTTTGACGATGCCGAGGTGGCCGAGGCGGCCCGCCGCTACGCCGAGCGCCAGCAGACCGCCCAGGGTCTACACTTTCTGCTGATCCGCCCCGATGACTCCGGCATGACCCGCACCGGGGCCTGGCTGCTGCAGGCCTGAAGTGGTAACCGGGACCTGTTCACCCCGATGGTCGCTACCGAGGGCGCAACAGGGTAGTGTTCGCGAACTGAGAGCTCCGCTGGAGCAGCATCATTGCCGCTAGCGGTGGGCCGCCACGGGTGCTCCCTGGGCATCCATCCCCTCGGCCCGCAAAGCGTTGTCGGAGGGTGGAGTGCAACTGCAGACGGAGCTGCAACGTCTCAGGCAGGATCTGGAAGTTCCGGTCGGGAATTTCAACGCTGGCGGACGGAATAGCCAGGCTTGAGAATGCCAGTTTCTCCGGCTGTGAGGTGCTGATTTGGACATCGCAGACCGTTCGGATTTCTCTGGTGAAAACTGTCGGGGCCTGGCTTTGAGGGCGGTTATGCAACCTCTGCATAAGGCCTGCAGAGGACGTGGCGATTGTGGACTATAGCGGAAGTCCTGAGCGCTCTCAGAAGCGCTGCGGACCGTTGCTACCGGTACTCCTCGCAGCTCCGCATGTCGAACTTCGCCGTTTCCCCGTCGGTTGCGCCCCTGCCGTCTGCCCTGCAGTCCTGGCTGGCTCAACTGCTGCCCCAGGGGCAGCTCCGGGTCGAGTCTCACAATGATGAGGCGGTATTGGTACTGGCGACCGACTCGGTCACGAGCCTCTATGCCCTCGGTCACGTGATGGCCCACTGGGCCTGGTTCTGTCGCCAGGCTGAGGAGCAGCTGCGTTCCTTCCCGTGGCTGCACTTCCGCTTCGGCGATCGCACCCTACTGGCGGTGCGCCCGGGCTGGGCACCCCTGGACGAGCAGACACCGCTGGATCCTGGGGATCTTCCGTTCCTGGAACTGTTGGCTGCGGACGATAACTGACCCCTAGAGCACCTGCAGGCTGGAGTGTCGGGGCTGGAGCGCGAGGCAGCGCTGGCGCAGGTACTCCAGCAGTTGGGCGATCGCCGGTTGCTCGGCCATGTCCCGGCGCACCACCAGAGCATCGCCGTTCTCGAAGCCGAGGTTCCAGTCCAACTGTTGCAGCCCCGGGAAGTGGGCATCCATCAGGGTCGTGGCGTAGGAGAGGGTGACCCGGTCGGCGGTGCGGCCTTCCCAGGCGGCGGGTTCGTAGCGCTGCAGCCGCTGGGGACTGCTCCAGAGGCCCTGCTGGCGCAGCAGCGACTCCATCGTCGGCCAGCAGCCCTCCGGTAGAGCGAGGCTGGGGAAGCGGTCCAGATCGCTCTGGGAGAGGTTGCGATCGCCTTGCATCGGGTGGTCCGGGTCTGCCATCAGCCACACCGGCGCCCGGTTCAGCTCAAAGGCCACCAGCCCCCGCGACTCCAGCCCGTGCAGATCGAAGGAACTGCCGGTGATCCAGGCGTCGACCACCCGCTGCTCGACCAGCTCCAGGGGGCGGACCTGACCGATGTGGTCGAAGCAGCCACGGATCCAGCCGGGCGGCGGCGGATTGAGGAACATCGGCCCGGGGACGAAGCAGGCTTCGATGCGCAGGGGTTCCCGGCCTGAGAAGCGGTAGAGCTGATGGATGTGCCGCTCCATCCCCAGCAGGGTTGTATCCCCGAGCAGCTGCCACTCGCCGTGCCGCCGCTGCAGGCTCAGCCCGAAGGTCTTCAGGGCATGGTCCACCTTGCGGGAGATCGTGCTCTGGTTGCAGTGGCAGCGCTGGGAGGCGGCCTGGCCAGTGCGCAGCCAGATCACCAGATCCAGGGCCATCAGTTCGTCGGGAGTGACCATCCCAGCCTTTGCAAGCCTGAATTGGAATATCTGGCATTACCTTACGGCGATCGCCAGCAGATGGGAGTCGTTGCCTTCAATCCAGAGGGTAGAGGTGCTCGATCGCGAACCAGGCTGGACCGGAGCGAATGCGGCGGTCCCACTGCACCAAGGCCATAGTGCCCTTGCCGTCGAAGTATTCGGTGGTGACGATCTCGCCCTCGGGCAGTTCATCGCCGCTGGCGCCACCGCCACCGGGGCGGAAGTAGCGACTCGACCAGAGGGCGTAGAGCAGGGCCTGACAGGCCTGGGCACCCCGGGGGCTGAGGGTGACGCGATCGCCGGGCCGGAAGCGGGGGGCTGCCATGGGTTCACCCGAAGCGGTAGTGCTTGCGGACCGGCGCCAGCACCCGCCAGCTGCAGCTCAGGCCTGCCGGGAAGGTGACCAGATCGCCGCGACCGATGTGGACCGGTTCGCCGCCCTCGGGGGTGACCACGACCTCGCCTTCGAGCAGGTAGCAGGTCTCGTGGTCGTCGTAGGTCCAGGGAAACTCCGAGACCTCGCAGCTCCAGGTTGGCCAGTCGTGGACACCCAGCTCCTTGAGGCGGGCGAAGCTGGGGGCGTGGTCGATGGCGATGGTCATGAACGGGTCAGGCGGGGATCTCGACTGTTCAGTATCGCGGATTGCGGGTCGCCCCGCGAGTCAGGTGCTCCCCATCGCCTGCCGGTTCATACGACTGATCCAGTCGGTGGAGATCTCCTTGGGACAGGCGGCCTGGCACTCGAGGGTGTTGCTGCAGTCGCCGAAGCCCTCCTCAGCCATGCGCGCCAGCATCGCCCGGGTGCGCTGCTGCTGCTCCGGCTGCCCCTGGGGCAGCAGCGACAGGTGAGCCAGCTTGGCGGCGGTGAACAGGCTGGCCGAGGCATTGCGACAGGCGGCCACGCAGGCGCCGCAGCCGATGCAGACGGCGGCATCGAAGGCCTGGGCGGCCACACTCTGGCCAATCAGGATGGCATTGGCATCCGGGGCATTGCCGGTGTTGACCGAGCAGTAGCCGCCCGCCTGGATGATCCGGTCGAGGGCGCTGCGGTCCACCACCAGATCCTGCACCGGCGGGAAGGCCCGAGCCCGCCAGGGTTCGAGGGTGAGGGTCTGACCGTCCCGGAACTGGCGCAGATAGAGCTGGCAGACCGTGGTGGCGGTGCGGGGGCCGTGGGCCTGGCCGTCGACCATGAAGCCGCAGGAGCCGCAGATGCCCTCGCGGCAGTCGTGCTCGAAGGAAATCGGGGTCTCCCCGGCGCGGATCAGCTGGTCGTTGAGCTGGTCAAGGGCTTCGAGCAGCGATAGGTCCGTCGAGACGTGCTCCAGGTGATAGGTGCGGAAGCCGCCGCGATCTTCTGGGCCGGATTGGCGCCAGACGCGCAGGTGCAGGGTGATCAGGGGCATGGGTCGACCTACTTGTAGCTGCGCTGCGTGGGGGCGATCGCCTCGAAGCTCAGGGGCTCGGTGTGGCGGATTGGGCCGCCGCTCTGCCGGAACTCCCAGGCGGCGATGTGAGCGAACTCGGCATCGTTGCGCTGGGCTTCGCCGTCGGGGGTCTGGTGCTCCTCCCGGAAGTGGGCCCCGCAGGACTCCTCCCGGGCGAGGGCATCGCGCAGCATCAGCTCCGCCAGCCCGAAGGCATCCTCCAGGCGCAGGGCCTTCTCCAGCTCCGCGTTCAGGCCCTGCGCCCCACCGGGGATGCGCACGCCCTCGCGGAAGGCCGCAGCCAGGGCCTGCACCCGCGGGATGGCCTCGCTCAGACCCTCGCGGTGGCGGCTGATGCCGCAGGCATCGATCATCAGCAGACCCAGTTCGCGGTGGAAGTCGTCCACGGGGCGATCGCCGCCGTTGCTCGTCAGTGCCTCGATGCGGGCGCGGGTCTGCGCCAGGGCCTCGCGGCAGGCGGGGTGCTCCGGCGACACAGGCGGGTGGCTCTGCCCCGCCAGCCAGCCGGTGACCGTGGCCGGGGCAATGAAGTAGCCGTCCGCCAGCCCCTGCATCAGGGCACTGGCCCCGAGCCGGTTGGCGCCGTGCTCCGAGAAGTTGGCCTCCCCGAGCACGAACAGGCCCGGGATGCTGCTCATCAGGTTGTAGTCGACCCAGAGGCCGCCCATGGTGTAGTGGGGGGCCGGGTAGATGCGCATCGGCGTGCGGTAGGGGTCCTCGCCGCTGATCCGCTCGTACATCTGGAAGAGGTTGTCGTAGCGGCTGGCGATCGCTGCCTGTCCTTCCCGGGCGATCGCCGCTGCGAAGTCGAGATAGACCGAGCGGCCGCCGGGACCGATACCCTGGCCCCCGTCGCAGATCCGCTTCGCCTGCCGCGAGGCCACGTCCCGGGGCACCATGTTGCCGTAGGTCGGGTACAGCCGCTCCAGGAAGTAGTCCCGTTCGGCCTCAGGAACTTCGGCGGCGGGGCGATCGTCTCCGGGGCGCAGCGGTACCCAGACCCGACCGTCGTTGCGCAGGCTCTCGCTCATCAGAGTGAGCTTCGACTGGTAGGCATCGCCGCTGGGGATGCAGGTGGGGTGAATCTGGGTGAAGCAGGGGTTGGCGAACAGTGCCCCCTGACGGTGGGCCCGCCAGATGGCGCTGGCGTTGGACTTCACCGCGTTGGTGGAGAGGTAGTAGACGTTGCTGTAGCCGCCGCTGGCCAGCAGCACGGCGTGACCGGTCAGCACCTCCAGGTCGCCGCTGCGCAGGTTGCGGCAGACAATGCCCCGGGCCCGACCCTCGACGGTGATCAGCTCCAGCATTTCCCGCTGGGTGAGCAGGCTGACCCGGCCCGCCTCCACCTGGCGCATCAGGGCCTGGTAGGCGCCATAGAGCAGTTGCTGGCCGGTCTGGCCCCGGGCGTAGAAGGTGCGCGACACCAGCACGCCGCCGAAGCTGCGGTTGCTCAGGGTGCCGCCGTACTCGCGGGCGAAGGGCACTCCCTGGGCGACGCACTGGTCGATGATCCGGCCGCTGATTTCCGCCAGCCGGTAGCAGCCGCTTTCCCGGGCCCGGAAGTCACCCCCCTTGACCGTGTCGGTGAACAGCCGCCGGATGCTGTCACCGTCGTTCTGGTAGTTCTTGGCGGCGTTGATGCCGCCCTGGGCTGCGACACTGTGGGCCCGACGCGGGCTGTCGTGGAACGTGACCAGCTGCACCCGGTAGCCCTGCTCCGCCAGGGTGGCGGCTGCCGAGGCTCCGGCCAGACCGCTGCCGACCACGAGAATCGTGAACTTGGCCTTGTTGATCGGGCTGATCAGGGGCAGTTCCGCCTGCCGCTGCTGCCAGCGCTGATCGATCGGTCCGGCGGGAAGACGGGGGTCGAGGATCATCCGGCCTGCCCTCCCAGCCAGAGGCTGAGCCCGGCGAAGCCCAGCCCGAGGAGAGCGGCGATCGCCTGCCCACCCCGGCGGATCAGCCGTGCCCGTTCGGGTCGGTGCAGGCCGAGACTGCGGCTGGCGCTTTCGACCCCGTGGAGCAGGTGCAGGCCCACCAGCAGCCCGGCGACGGTGTAGAGCAGCAGGCGATCGGGCCGCTCGAACAGGGCCAGCATGGCGGCACCGTCGGAGGGCATGGTGGCCCGCTGCCAGCGGAAGTCGCCCAGATGGATGACCAGAAACACTGCCAGCCCGAGACCTGTGACCAGGGAACTGCTGGCCGCCAGCGCCGCCAGGGGCCGTCCCAGCTTTGAAGTGTGGCGCTGGTAGCCCACCGGGCCGCGGGCGCGGGCATTGGTCCAGCTACGGTGCAGCACCAGCCCGAAGTGCGCGAGAAAGCCTGCGGCAATCAGCAGTTCCGCCAGGGGCAGCCAGGGCTGGGCATGTAGATGTGCGGCGTAGGCATCCACGGCCGCCACGCCCCCGAGAATCTGCCCCACTCCCAGCAGGTGACTGCCCAGGAACAGCAGCAGAAAGAGCCCGCTCAGGGCTGTCACTGTTTTTTCCGCCATCATTCCAAAAAGCATAAATGCCCGACCTCCGGGGAGATCAGGCATTCAGGAGTTATCAACGTCGGGTTAGATGCTCAGACGCTGGTAGATCTCATCGAGATTGCGCAGGTGATGGTTGGGGTCGAAGCAGTCCTCGATCTCCGCCGCCGACAGCTTGGCGGTGACATCGGGGTCGGTCTCCAGATTGGCGCGGAAGTTGCCGCCTTCCTGGTTCCAGGCGGTGTGGGCGTTGCGTTGGACGACCCGGTAAGCCTCCTCGCGCAGCATCCCCTTCTCGACCAGCTTCAGCATCACCCGCTGGCTGAACACAACGCCGCCGTAGACGTTCATGTTGCGGGCCATATTCTGCGGGTAGATCAGCAGATTCTTCACCAGCTTGGTCATCTCCACCAGCATGAAGTGGAGGGTGACCGAGCAGTCGGGCATCATCATCCGCTCGACGGAGCTGTGGCTGATGTCGCGCTCGTGCCAGAGGGCCATGTTGTCCAGGGCGGCGACGCTGTAGCCACGGATCACCCGCGCCAGACCGGTGATCCGCTCCGAGCGGATCGGGTTGCGCTTGTGGGGCATCGCCGAGGAGCCCTTCTGGCCCTTGGAGAAGAACTCCTCCACTTCCAGCACGTCGGTGCGCTGCATGTTGCGGATTTCCACCGCGAAGCGCTCCAGGGAGCCGGCGACCAGGGCCAGCACCTGCACATACTCGGCGTGGCGATCGCGGCTGATCACCTGGGTGGAGGCAGTGTCGGGCTCCAGACCCAGCAGCTGACAGGTGACGGCTTCCACCTGGGGATCGATGTTGGCGTAGGTGCCGACGGCGCCGGAAATCTTGCCCACGGCCACGGTCTGGCGCAGACGCACGAGGCGATCGCGGTTGCGCAGCATCTCGGCCAGCCAGCCCGCCAGCTTGAAGCCGAAGGTGATCGGTTCGGCGTGGATGCCGTGGGAACGGCCGATCATCACGGTATTGCGGTGCTGCTGGGCCTGCCAGCGGATCGCCTGGATCAGGTTCTCGGTTTCCTCGAGCAGCACATCGACGCTGGCCACCAGCTGCAGGGCCAGACCGGTGTCGAGCACGTCCGAGCTGGTCATGCCGACGTGGATGTAGCGACCGGCATCGCCGACGTACTCGTTGACGTTAGTCAGGAAGGCAATGACGTCATGCTTCACTTCCTGCTCGATCTCCAGCACCCGCTGGGGATCGAAATTGGCCTTGGCCTTGATCTCCTCGACCGGCTCCTTGGGGATGTAGCCCAGTTCGGCCTGCGCTTCACAGGCGGCGACTTCGACCTGGAGCCAGGTCTGCAGCTTGTATTCGTCCGTCCAGAGATTGCCCATGGCGGGCAATGTGTAGCGCTCGATCAAGGTAGGTGCCGCAGGATACAACCGATCCATTCTACGCTGCGGCTTTATCCCCCGATCCCGCAGCAAATCATCCGTCGAGGCCGAGGATGCGGGAGCGCTTCACGCCCCAGTTGAATTCACGGCCCCAGCTCTGCTGGCGGATCCAGCAGCGATCGCCGCGGCAGTATTCGAGCACGAAGTCGGGCATGTCAGCGGGCTGATCCTTCAGCCGTACCAGGCGCTGTCCGAAGATCTGGTACAGGGAAGCCAGGCGTTGCATCAGTCCAATCTCCCCACGCTCTCAACGACGTGCCTGCATTCTCCCAGGCGTTGCGAGGTTTCACTCCGAACATCGGATTTTCCTCAGATTGCGATCCCGAGGTGATCCCGTCCGGGCGATCGCCCCAGCCCGGATAATCGGATCAGGACCCTGCCGGAGCGAACGACAACCTTGGCTAAACAGCGACTGGATGCCCTGCTGGTGGAACGGGGGCTGTGCGAGTCCCGGCAGCAGGCTCAGCGGCTGATTCGGGCCGGGGAGGTGCGGGTGGCCGGAACGCTGGTGGACAAGCCGGGCACGGCGGTGCCCCTGGAGGCACTGCTGGAGGTCAAGGCCCGCTCCCGCTTCGTTTCCCGGGGCGGCGAGAAACTGGCCCGGGCCCTGGAGCAGTTTCCGATCGCTGTCGTCGGTCGGGTCTGTCTGGATGCGGGCATCTCCACCGGCGGCTTCACCGACTGCCTGTTCCAGGCGGGGGCGACCCGGGTCTACGGCGTCGATGTCGGCTACGGCCAGGTGGACTGGAAGATCCGCACCGACCCGCGTCTGGTGCTGCGCGAGCGCACCAACCTGCGCCACCTCACTCCGACGGACCTCTACCCCGATGGGGTGCCCGAGCCGGATCTGGGGGTGGCGGATGTCTCCTTCATTTCCCTGACCAAGATCCTCCCGGCCCTGCGGGCACTGCTGCGATCGCCCCGGGAACTGGTGCTGCTGGTCAAGCCCCAGTTCGAGGTGGGGCGCGAGAAGGTCGGCAAGAAGGGAGTTGTGCGTGAGGCGAAGGACCACGCTGCGGCGATTCTGCAGGTGCTGGCCTGCGCCCAGGGCCTCGGCTGGCAGGCCCAGGGGCTGACCTGGTCGGCCACCCCCGGCCCGGCGGGCAACATCGAATACCTGCTCTGGCTGAGCGAGGCCGCCGAGGTGATCGCCCTGGATGAACCGACGGTGCTGGCGATCGCCCGTCAGGCCCAGGCGGAACTGAGCTAGGACGCCAACTGGGGCTATTCTCAGGGGCGACGGTTTTCCCTCGACCCATGTCTCCAACCTGCAGCCCGATTCTGGTCACCGGCGGTGCGGGCTACATCGGCGCCCACGCGGTCCTGGCCCTGAAGCAGCGCGGCTACCAGCCGATCGTGCTCGACAACCTCAGTCGTGGCCATCGGTCCATCGTCGAGGATGTGCTCCAGGTGCCGCTGCTGGTGGGTGACACCCGCGATGCGGCCTTCCTGGATCGGGTGTTCGCCGAGTATGCAATCGAGGCGGTGATGCACTTCGCTGCTTTCATCGAAGTAGGCGAGTCGGTGGTTGACCCCCTGGCCTTCTACGACAACAATGTCGCCGGGACCGTGTCGCTGCTCCAGGCGATGCAGCGGGCCGGGGTCTCGAAGTTCGTCTTCTCCTCCACCTGTGCCACCTACGGACTGCCCGAGCAGATCCCGATGAGCGAGGACCATTCCCAGCGGCCTATCAGCCCCTACGGCCAGACCAAATACATGGTCGAGCAGATCCTGCGTGACAGCGATGCGGCCTACGGCCTGCGCTCGGTCAGCTTCCGCTACTTCAACGCCTCCGGGGCCGATGCCAGCGGGTGCCTGGGCGAGAACCACAGCCCCGAGACCCACCTGATTCCCCTGGTGTTGCTCACGGCCCTGGGCAAACGCCCCAGCATCAAAATCTTCGGCACCGACTACGACACCCCCGACGGCACCTGCGTGCGCGACTACATCCACGTCTCGGATCTGGCCGACGCCCACGTCCTCGGGCTGGAGTACCTGCTGGGGGGCGGCGAGACGACCGCCTTCAACCTGGGCAACGGTCTCGGTTTCTCGGTGCGGGAGGTGATCGAGGTGGCGCGTCAGGTGACGGGACTGCCGATTGCGGTCGAGGAGACCACCCGTCGGGCCGGGGATTCCACCAGTCTGGTGGGCAGCAGCGATCGCGCTCGGCAGGTGCTGGGTTGGCAGCCCCGCTTCGCCGATCTGCGGGTGATCGTCGAGGATGCCTGGCGCTGGCACCAGCGGACCCACGGCGGCGATCGCCGCTGACGCAGAGAAGCCGGGGATCCCTGCGGATCTCCGGCTTCCTGGGTTCGGGTTGACGAGGGAAGGACCTAGATGGCGGCTTCGTTCTTCTCGCCGGTGCGGATGCGCACGGTCTGCTCGACGGGGCTGATGAAGATCTTGCCGTCGCCGATTTCACCGGTGCGGGCAGCAGCGACAATCTTGTCGACCACCAGGTCGACCTGCTCATCCTCGATGATGATTTCCAGCTTCAGCTTCTGCAGGAATTCCACGGTGTATTCCGAACCGCGGTAGCGTTCGGTCTGACCCTTCTGACGGCCGAAACCCCGCACCTCGGACACCGTCATCCCGACAACGCCAGCGTTGACGAGCGCAATCTTTACCTCATCCAGCTTGAACGGGCGGATGATGGCCTCAATTTTCTTCAAGGGACGGATCTCCTTTTACCTGGGCAGTGAGTAAGCGGGCATGGGGGCTGTTGTCGCCTACTGTCGTATCACCGCCATGGGAGCGGCGTTTGTAACTGTTGTTACAGCAGTAGAATAATCGACCTTCCGGTGGACTGCACCTGCCTCAGCCCTCCAGCTGGCCCAGTACCTCCAGCAGTTCCCGCTCGAAGCTCACCTGGGCGCGATTGGTGCGGCCGCCGACGTAGAGCTGCTGACCATCGTTCAGGGCCCAGACCTGGGAGTGGGAGACGTAGCTCATGATCACGCTCAGCATCATCAGCCCGAAGCCCAGGTAGACGATCGGGATTCCCGGGTCGGCCTTGATCTGCAGCCCGGTGCTGCCCACCAGCCCCACCAGGGTGAGGCGGTTGCCATCCAGTTCCAGGGCCTGTCCCTGACGCAGGGTACCGACCAGCTTGCCCTGGCTGTCGTAGATCACCACGGTGCCCTGCAGGTCCTTGGCGATCATCGAGACGCCGTCACTGAAGTCGGGTCTGGTGGGCACGAAGGTACCCCAGATGCGCCCCATATCCGGCAGCGGGGCCATGGGCAGTTGCAGGATCGGGCTGTTGTTCACCCGCACCTGTACCGCTGCCACGGACCAGTCGGCCTGGTACATCGTCACGCCGCGGTAGCGCAGGGGTTTGTTGACGTGAATGGTCTGGCGATCGACCTCATTCCCCTGGTCGTTGAGTACCGACAGGTCCGAGTAGAACTGGTCGATGCGCCCATCAGGGGCGTAGTCGATCCAGAAGCGGTTCACCTTCACTGACCAGTCCTGGGGAATCCGGGACTCGGCCCAGGGACCGGCATCGACGATGTTCTGCACCCGGAAGGTGTCGCCGCTGGGGATCATCTCCTGGGCGAAGAAGCCGGTCATGGCTCCCCAGATCGCCCCCAGCAGAATCACCAGCATGCTGATGTGGACGATAATCGGCCCGACCCGACCGATCAGCCCCTTGCGGGCGTAGAGCCCCTGGTCGTTGCGGAAGACCCGGTAGCGGCGGGCGGTCAGGGCGGCTTCGAGGGCGTTGATATCCCCGTCGTTCACTGTGGCGCTCAGGGCTAGCTTGCTGAACCGCCGGGGCTGGTCGTAGAACGTCCAGTTGCGGGCGCTCTTCAGGGCCGGTAGCTGCCGCTTGAAGGTGCAGGCAATCAGGCTGGCCCCGAACAGGATCAGAATCCCCAGGAACCAGGGGGTGCGGTAAACGTGGTCGAGGCCCAGGCCGAGCAGTACCTTCCAGGTGAGGAAGCCGAACAGGGCCGGATGCTCCGGGTAATTGGCCTGGTAAAAGCTCAGGCTCTGGCCCTGCTCGATCACGGTGCCGCTGGCACTGGCGATGGCGATCACCAGCAGCAGGGCGATCGCCAGACGCAGATCGGCAATCAGGCTGAGCAGGCGGCGGTTCCAGGGAGCGGCACTAGCCACGGTGGGGGGGTCGGCGGTCATCGTTCAGGCGGTGAAGGGCAGGCGGGTGAGTAGCGTGAACAGGCCGAACAGCACCAGGCTGACGCCACTGGCGGGGGTGATCCAGGCGGACCAGCGCCGCAGTTCCAGCAGCTGTTTCACCTGGCCGACAAAGCAGCCTGCCAGCACCAGAGGCGAGCAGTAGCCGAGGGCGTAGGCGAGCAGAATCAGGGCCCCACTGGTGGCATGGCCACCCTGGGAGACCCAGGCCAGCAGGGTGGCCAGCACCGGGGTGCTGCAGGGCGAGGCCACCAGTCCGAAGCTGAGGCCGAGCAGAAAGGAGCGCAGCCCCCGGGGCCAGTGGCTGGGAATCAGCGCGGCCGCATCGAGGTTGGGCAGGCGCAGGGGCAGCAGTTCCAGCAGGTTCAGGCCCATGAGGATGGCGATCGCCGCCACCACCAGGGGCAGACCCCGACCCACCTGGCCGTAGATGCCGCCCAGCAGCGCGGCCGCCAGCCCCAGCAGGGTGAGGGTGCAGGCCAGCCCCCCGGCAAACCAGAGTGACTGCAGCGCGGCTCCCCGTCGGCTCTCCGCGGCGTAGCCGCCGATGTAGGCCAGGGTGATCGGCAGCATCGAGAGCATGCAGGGGGTGAGGCTGGTGAGCAGACCGGCGATCGCTACCACCCCCAGGGTCAGGGGTGAAACCTGATTGAGAGCGGTGCTGACCTGCAGATCTGACCAGTGGGCCAGGCTGTAGAGGCGACTGTCCAGAAAATCCAGCATGGCGACCGCGGCGAACCGCATTCAATTCTACCGAGCGAGCGCAGCCCGCCGTCGGGCCGGAGGGTCCTCCGGCAGCTCCTCCTCCAGGGCGGCCCGGGTCAGTAGTCCGGCCACGAACATCGAGACGATCACGGCATTGCCGCCGTAGCTGACGAAGGGCAGGGGCAGACCGGTGGTCGGCATACCGCCCGAGGCAACGGCGATGTTGATCATCGACTGCAGCACCAGCAGACTGACCGAGCCGACGGCGACCAGCCGCTGCAGGTTGCGGCGGGCCCGCAGGGCAATCCAGAGCCCCACCCCCAGATAGATCAGCAGAAAGACCAGCAGCCCGAGGCTGCCCAGGAACCCAAACTCTTCGGCATAGACTGCGAAGATGAAGTCGGTGTGCTGAATCGGCAGATAGGACAGCTTCTGGATCGACTGGCCGTAGCCGCGGCCGGTGACTCCCCCGGAGCCGATCGCCAGCAGACTCTGGACCAGCTGATAGCTATCGCCGCGGGGGTCTTTCCAGGGGTTCAGAAAGGAGAGAACGCGGGCTTTCTGGTAGGCATTGAGGGAGATGCTGGCCAGGCCCGCGCCCAGACCACCCAGGGCACTGAAGACAATCCAGCGCCATTCCAGGCCCGAGGCCAGGGCAATGATCCATAGCAGGATGCCGCAGAGTGCCGTGGTGGATAGGTTGGGTTGCTTGAGGATCAGCCCCAGGGCGAGCGCAAAGATGCCCAGCCAGCTGAAGCGGGTCTGGTTCGTCCAGCGGGGCCACTGGGTGAAAACGACCGCGCCCTGCAGCACCAGAAAGGGTTTGAGGTATTCCGAGGGCTGAATCAGCAGCGGACCGATGGCGATCCAGCGGGTGGCGCCATAGACGTTGGTGCCGATGCCTGGAATCAGCGTCGCCAGCATCAGCACCATCGAGACAACAATGCCAATCGGGGCCCATCCGGCCATGCGCCGCAGGCTGCAGCGGGTGGCGACGGCGTAGATGGCGAAGCCGGGCACCAGCCAGATAGCCTGGCGCAGCAGGTAGGCCCAGCCGAGGCCGCTTTCATTCAGGCCCAGTTCGTAGGAGGCCGACAGCAGAACCACCAGACCGAACAGCACCCAGAACAGGGTCAACCAGCGCACCAGGCGGGCGCGGACATTCCAGTCGTTGGGCCAGAGAAATGTTTGCCAGTGGCGGGCCTGGGGCATGGGCCAACAAAAAACTCCCAGTGAAGCCTACCGTATCGCAGACCTTACCAGGAGTTTTTGGGGTTGAAGCTTTATCTAAAGCAGACCGGTATTGGTGTTGGGCCGACCGGTAGCCAGCTCGACCTTGATGATCTTGCCGCCCTGCTTCTGGATCCGCTGCTGCTCCTTGAACCAGGCATCGTAGGGCACGAGCTTGGTGAAGTAGGTGTTCTGCAGCTCACGCTGCGTGCGGGTCCGACTGGTGCTGGGGAGGCAAGCGGTGACTTTGAACAACCGCATGGCGTACATCCCAAAGAGTTGGCTGGGCGATCGGCACAGGGCCAACCGCCCGGAGGGGTGACTGAGCTTAGCTCAGGCCAGAGCTGATGTAGTCGAGGTAGACACCCATTTCGCGACCGGCGTCAGCGCCGACCAGGGAAGCGGTGACTTCCTTGATGGCTTGGATGGCTTGGACGGTGGCACCGACGGGCACGCCCAGGCTGTTGTAGGTTTCCTTCAGGCCATTCAGGACACGCTCATCCAGGATGGTGGTGTCGCCGGCCAGCATGGCGTAGGTGGCGTAGCGGAGGTAGTAGTCCAGGTCGCGGATGCAGGCAGCATAGCGACGGGTGGTGTACATGTTGCCGCCGGGACGGGTGATGTCAGAGTACAGCAGGGACTTGGCCACAGCTTCCTTGACAATGGCAGCAGCGTTGGCGCCGATGGTGGAGGCAGCGCGCACGCGCAGTTCGCCGCTGGCGAAGTAGGCGTTCAGCTTGGCGATGGAGTTGGCGTCGAGGTACTTGCCCTGAACGTCAGAGGCGTTGATGACGGCGGTAATGGCGTCTTGCATTGTCGTGAATCCTTGAATCTGTCTTGTGACCGGTTAAGGAAGAATCGGCGAGCCGAACTAGCTCAAACCACCGATTACGTAGTCGAAGTAGGCGCCGGCTTCGTCGGCGTCTTCGCCGGTCAGCAGAGAGGTGGCCACAGCCTTCGCTTCACGCACAGCTTCAGCCACCGCTTCGATGGGGGTGCCGAGGCTCTTGTACATTTCGCGGACGCCGATGATACCGATTTCCTCGATCGGGGTCACGTCGCCAGCAACGATGCCGTAGGTGACGAGACGAAGGTAGTAGTCGATGTCACGCAGGCAGGTGGCGGTCATGTCTTCGCCGTAGGCGTTACCACCGGGGGAGACGATGTCGGGGCGCTTCTGGAACAGGGCGTTGCCAGCTTGCTTGACGATGCGCTCACGGGATTCGGAGAGGGTTTGAGCAATCCGCAGACGGCGATCGCCGCCGGTCACGAAGCTCTTGATCCGATCCAGTTCGCCAGGGCTGAGATAGCGTGCCTCTGCATCGGCATTGACGATGGACTTCGAGACAATACTCATTAATGGATTCCTCCAAGCATGATGTATCCAGACAAGCCACAACCGACCCCGACCCCTGGATAAGGCCGATTCGGTCAGCCTGTGATTTTACCGATCCAGCTTCTGCGCTAACGATTTCTTGCGAAACCGGACTAACTGCAGAGCCCCAGATCGACCTGAGAAGGCTGCCTGCTATGGGCGACGGCAGGGTATTGCGTGGCAATGCCTCGCTGCCTACCCGAAACATTTTGCTGCATCCGCCAGACCGCACAGGAGGCGACGTAACAGATTGTAATAAAGCTCCTCAGATTAGCATAGAAATCCCCAAAACACAGAGGGCGCCTGCTCTGACAGGCGCCCTCTGTGGCCGTTTTCAGGCGGGGATTACAAGGCGATATTGGCCTCGGGGCGACGGCTCTGCTGTAGGGCCGCCTTGGCGGTAATCGAGTTGAGAACCTTCTGGCTGGGTCTGATGGATCGGACGGTGCGCAGGGCCAATCCGGTGGGGGTGACATAGCGCTCGTAGGGCACGGTGTCCTCGCCGAAGGCCGACAGGTACTCGTCGCTGTCCAGGATGGCGTCGATCAGTGCGTAGAAGCCCTGCTTGGCGCTGATGTCGAAGTAGGCGTTGATCTCGGAGCGTCCGGTGGTCGGACGGCCCAGCAGACGCCGGTGGATGTACTCCACGGCCTTGCAGACGTAGAGCCTATCCCAGTACAGCTTGCGGAAGGTGTCGGACTTGGCGATCTGGCGGATGAACTCCCGCACAGTGATTTCGCCGTTCTCCAGGCGGATTTCCTGGACGCTCAGCCCCTGACCGTCGTAGAGGTCACGGCCGAACACCTGACGATAGGCGGCCTTGACCACGGCCTGGGTGCTACTTTCGGTGATCCGCACGCTCGGGAAGCCCTTGCTGGCGGTGCGCACCGAGGCCCCACCGGCGGCTACCTGGGTCAGCTTGAAGACCTTGGTGGCGCTGGCGTTCTGGGCGGCGAAGGCGGGACTGCCCACCTGGTTGTTGATGCCGCTGTGGGAGATCAGAATGCGGCGGCTGTCCTTGCCGAAGGGGGCCGGACGGGTGGCCGGGTTGACCGTGGTGGACGGGAAGATCGCCCCGAACTGGATTTCCAGCGGATCGTTGGCCGCCCCGTAGGGGTGGGCATCCGGCAGGGGGTTCTTGTAGGCGGCGAACAGCGTGACGAACTGCGGCACCTTCCGGAATGGGGCGCTGTAGTTGAACAGATCCTGCTGGACGCCCCAGTTGCGGCATTCCTGGGCTTCGAAGCCAAGACCGCGCAGGTAGGGGACAGTCTCTTCGCCGAAGTAGTCGCCGTACTCCTTGCTGTCGACGATCGCATCGACCAGGGCATTCAGACCCTTGGCGGAGAGGATGTCGAAGTGGCGGGTGAACTCCTCGGCGGAGCTCAAACCACGGCCGAGGAGGTGGCGGAAGGCCAGCTCGACCACCCGGCTGTTGACGTAGCCGTCGTGGAAGTTCTTGCGGTACAGCGGCGACTGGGCCAGACGACGGATGAATTCCTTCGTCGAGATTTCACCGTTCTTGAACTTGGATTCGAGGTCGGAGACGCCGAGGCTGTAGGCCTTGGCGATGTCGCGCTCGAACACCTGACGGTAGGCCGCCTTGACCACGGCATCCTTTTCGGAGGCCGAGAGGCCTGGCTTCATTGCCAGCACCGGCCGGGCAGCGGCGGCATTGTAGTAGCTCTGGGGCAGGGCCAGACCCTGGAGGTCGCCGGATTCACGGCGGCGCTGCTTGGCGGAGGGGGTGGAGGCGTCGAACTCGGCGATCAGCACATCGAAATACTGACGGACGAGCTGCTGGGCCTCGGCATCATCGCGGAAGTAGCCGAGGGTGGTCGAGCGCATGTCCTGCAGGGCGACGGAGGTGGCGGCCGTGGAGCAGGCCTTCTCGATCACTTCCCGCAGGCCGCGGACGTTGACCACGAGGATGTTCGGGTCGCCGGCGACGATGGCGTAGGTGAGGTAGCGCAGGAACCAGCTCATGTCCCGCAGGGACTTCTGCATGTTGCTGGGGCCGTAGCGTGCCACGTTGATCGGCCGGAAACCGCTGGGCACCCGGACGCTGCCGGCGCCCCCGAGGGCACTGTTGAGGCCGCTGAACAGACCGCCGCTACCCTTGCTTTCCACGTAGGTGGTGGTGGCGCGTTTGTCTGCTGCCTGGTCGGAGAACAGGGCCCCGGTCGTCGGGGTCTCCTCCACGGGAGGGCGCTCCAGGAACGCCATCGGCGAGCCGCCGACGAAGATCCGGTTCGCAGCCCGGGAGACGATGATTTCCGCGTTGGCGGAAATCAGTTCTGCGATCGCCAGACGCTGGCGACCGGAGGCGAAATAAGTCGAGAGACTCTTGAGTTCGCCGCGCTCCAGGAAGCGATCCTGCTGTTCTGCGAGATTGATGGTGGCGCTGGGGACCGTCTTGTAAAGCTGCGGTCTGGAGACCGAGCTACCACCACTAGCCGTTACGCTCATCTGCCTAAAAGCTCCCTAAAGGTTGGTCACTTCTGCTCAAAGAGCCGCGGAAACGCTGCTGCCGGTTCGTGATGTCTGTCAGACGTGTTGCGGGAACCCGCTGCTGACCGAACCCGGGCTGACGAAAACCGGCGCTCTATGCCGCTGGGGATATGAGAAATCAGTCTTACATTAGAGCGTTTCCCTTTACCGGTCGGACATTGTTAACAAATGTGTCGTCATCTTCAGTCCTGGCGGGCCTTCCGGGGAATTCACCGGGGTGACTGGCACACTGGCTTTCGAGCCCAGGCATCCCGTCATCTGTCGCCGACCGATGGGAGCGGACGCCCGGGCCGATCGAGCCCTGTCTCTCAGAAATCCGATCCATGACCCACCCCGCTGCCGACGCAGTCAGCTCCGCTGTCGAGAAGCTCTACAACACCTATCCCTTCCCACCGGAGCCGCTGCTGGATGAACCGCCGCCGGGCTACAACTGGCGCTGGTTCTACCCTTCGGCCTACGCCTTCTGCACCGGGCGGGCTCCGGCTCGCAGGGCTGTGCGGATTCTCGATGCGGGCTGCGGGACAGGGGTGAGCACCGACTACCTGACCCATCTCAACCCGGAGGCGGAGGTGATTGGGGTCGATCTCAGCCCCGGTGCTCTGGAGGTGGCCCGGGAGCGCTGCCGTCGCTCCGGGGCCGAGCGGGCGCAGTTCATCAATCTCAGCATCTACGACCTGGCGCAGCTGCCGGGGCAGTTCGACCACATCAACTGCGTCGGAGTGCTGCACCACATGGCAGACCCGGTGCGGGGTATCCGCGCCCTGGCGGACAAGCTGGCCCCCGGCGGCATCCTGCACATCTTCGTCTATGGCGAGCTGGGCCGCTGGGAGATCAGTCTGATGCAGAAGGCGATCGCCCTGCTCCAGGGCGAAAAACGGGGCGACTACACCGATGGGGTACGCCTGGGCCGCGAAATCTTTGCCCAGCTGCCCGAGAGCAACCGTATTCTCCAGAGCGAGAAGCGCCGCTGGTCCCTGGAGAACCACCGGGATGAGGCCTTCGCCGACATGTACGTTCATCCCCAGGAGATCGACTACAACGTCGAGACGCTGTTCGAGCTGATCGACGCTTCGGGCCTGGAGTTTGCCGGGTTCTCCAACCCGCAGTTCTGGGATCCCGAACGGCTGATCGGCAACTCTTCCCTGCTGCGGGATCGGTTCGCGGCCCTGAACGAGCGCCAGCGTTACCGGCTGATCGAGCTGATCGACCCGGAAACCACCCACTACGAGTTCTTCCTGGTCAAGCCGCCCTGCGATCGCCAGGCCTGGGCAGATGAGGCTCAACTGCTGGCTGCGATTCCTGAGCGCAATCCCTGCATGCACGGTTGGCCCAGCCGTCAGCTGTTCGACTTCGATTACCGGGTGGTCGACCTGTCGGAGGCCGAGTTCGCCTTCCTGGAGGCCTGCGATGGCAATGGCGATCGCCTGCCCGTCCGTACCCTGCTCGAGGGGTGTTCACTCACCCCGGCCCAGGTCCGTCAGCTGCAGGCCCGCCAACTGATTCTGTTGTCACCTGCCTGATTCCCGGGGGGACAGCTGCTGGAATCCACGCCCAAAGTCGCCTGTCCACTGCGTGATAGGATTCTTCATGGCGATTCGCCAACTGCGAATCAGGCCCCGTGTTTCTGGAGTCTCCGTGAATCCGTCCGACCATCCCGTCGATGCGGGTCCGACCGAAGTCCCTGAATCGCAGACCGAGCCCGAGGGTTCGGAATCCGTTTCAGATCCGGCTGCGGTCCCGGAGCAGAGCAGTTGCGGTGAATCGATGCAGGAATACTTCGCGCTTCAGCGTGAACTCCTGTGGACGACCCTGGTGCTGGCGCTAGCCATCTTTGCCGTGGTCTGCTTCACCCAATCGCTGGCGACCGCGCTGAGCTACCTGCTCGGTGCCATGACCGGCCTGCTCTATCTGCGCCAGCTTGGCAAGGCCGTGGAGCGCATCGGAACGGAGAACAACCGTCTGGGTAAGTCCCGGCTCGGGCTGTTCATCGTGCTGGTGGTTCTCGCCAGTCGCTGGCAGCAACTGGAACTGTTGCCGACCCTGCTGGGGTTTCTCACCTATAAGGTGGCGGTGCTGTTCTACTCCCTTCGCACCAGTCTGATTCCGCCCTCCGACCGTTCCGCATGAACTGTTCGGTCCAGTCTGCTCCTCCATTGCCCGTGGAGACACCTCCCAGACGATGATGTCCAACCTCCTTGACATGAATCTGGCTCTGCCGCTGGCGGAGCTGGAAGTCGGTCAGCACTTCTACTGGCAGATTGGCGGCTACTACGTCCACGGTCAGGTGTTCATCACCACCTGGTTCGTGGTCGGTGCTCTGCTGATTCTGTCCCTGCTGGCTACTCGTAACCTCCAGCGGATTCCGGGCGGCCTCCAGAACTTCATGGAGTACCTCCTGGACTTCATCCGCAACATCGCCAAGACGTCGATCGGCGAGAAGGAATACCGCCCCTGGGTACCGTTTATTGGTACCCTGTTCTTGTTTATCTTCGTCTCCAACTGGTCTGGCGCCCTGATTCCCTGGAAGCTGATCCGGCTCCCCCACGGTGAACTGGCTGCTCCGACCAGTGACATCAACACCACGGTGGCTCTGGCGCTACTGGTTTCGCTGGCATACATCTATGCCGGTTTCAGTCGCAAGGGTCTGGGGTATTTCGAGAACTATGTTCACCCCACTCCGATCATGCTGCCGTTCAAGATCATCGAAGACTTCACGAAGCCTCTTTCGTTGAGCTTCCGTCTGTTCGGCAACATCCTCGCGGATGAACTCGTGGTTGCGGTGCTGGTTCTGCTGGTACCCCTCTTCGTGCCCCTCCCGGCGATGATCCTGGGCCTGTTCACCAGTGCTATCCAGGCTCTTATCTTCGCCACGCTTGCTGCCACCTACATCGGTGAGGCAATCGAGGACCACCACGCTGAGGAGCATGCCGACTAACGGCCTGCCACTCTACCGGGACGGCTCGACCGCTCCCATCCCTGTTCCCCCAATTACCTAGGTAACGAGACATGGATTCTCTCACCGCTGCCGCTTCCGTCATCGCTGCTGCTCTGGCTGTCGGTCTGGCTGCCATTGGCCCTGGTATCGGTCAAGGTCAAGCCGCTGGTCAGGCTGTGGAAGGTATCGCCCGTCAGCCCGAAGCTGAAGGCAAGATCCGCGGCACCCTGCTGCTCTCCCTGGCGTTCATGGAAGCTCTGACCATCTACGGTCTGGTGGTTGCCCTGGTGCTGCTGTTCGCCAACCCCTTCGCCTAAATCCCGCTGCATCGAATGCCTAGGCCGGATGGTTCCATCCCCTAGGCATTTCCCTGCTTGCAGGGATGCAAGCGGCGCATGAGGCACAGCACAGGAACCATCCGATGATGCAATGGATTCTTCTGGCGACGGAAGCGGCGCAAGCCCCCCCCGGTGGGCTGTTTGATATCAACGCGACGCTACCGCTGATGGCGGTCCAGATTCTGGTCCTCGCCGCCATTCTGAACGCACTGTTCTTCAAGCCGATCGGCAATGTCCTCGATGAGCGGGATGGCTACATCCGCGACAGCCGTCGCGAAGCCAAAGACCGTCTCGACAAAGCCAAGACGCTGACTCAGGAATACGAGCAAGCGCTTTCCGCATCGCGGAAGCAGGCCCAGTCCATCGTGGCTGACGCCCAGACCGAAGCTGACCGGATTGCAGCTCAGCAGCTTGCTGAAGCGGTTCGCGAAGCCCAGGCCCAACGCGAGGCCGCCCAGCGCGACATTGATCAGCAGAAGGCTGCCGCCCTGCAGACGATCGAGCAGCAGGCTGAAGGTCTCAGTCAGCAAATCCTCGACAAACTGCTGCAACCCCAGGGCTGATTTCGACCCGGACCCGAAACTCTCGGCCCCAGGCTCGAACCCGGCCCTCAGCGCAGTGCCTGAGCGCAGATAAGGATATCAATCATGAAACTTCTCTTCTTGCTGGCCACAGAGGCGGCAGGAGCCGAGGCAGGCGGCTTCGGGTTCAACCCGAACATCATCGAAGCTAACGTCATCAACCTTCTGGTTGTCATCGGGCTGGTCTTCTACGCAGGCCGTAACTTCCTCAGCAACCTGCTGACCGAGCGTCGGACAGCGATCGAAACCGAGATCAACGAAGCCGAACAGAAGCGTGACGCAGCCGCCAAGGCTCTCGCCGAGCAGCAGGAGAAGCTGGCTCAGGCGAAGGCCGAGGCAGAACAGATTGTCACCTCTGCCCAGAAGCGGGCCGCGGTTCTGCGGGATGAAATCCTGGCCAAGGCCGCTGCCGATGTCGCCCGTATGCGGGAAACCGCTGCCGCCGATGTCACGGCTGAACAGGACCGCGTGATCGCGGAACTGCGTCAGCGGGCTGTGGTCCTCGCTCTGTCCAAGGCTGAATCCGAGCTGCCGAAGCGTCTCGATGACTCAGCTCAGCAACGGCTGATTGAACGTAGTCTCGCCACCCTGGGAGGCCGCTGATGCTCTCGAACCAAGACCTCTACGTCCGTTCCGAGCTCTTCTCCCCCTACGCGGATGCGCTGCTGGACATCGCTCAGTCCCAGAATCTGGTGGACCGCTTCCTCGAGGATGCCGACACCGTGCTGAGCGCCCTGAACGGTGAGAACGGCAGCTCCGAACTATCTTCGTTCCTGGCTTCGCCGGTTTTCGGCTCCCTGCCGAAGAAGGCGGTGGTCCAGCAGGTGTTCGGCGAATCGGTGCACCCCACCTTCCTGAATCTCCTGCTGCTGATGGTCGACCGCAAGCGTGCGGCAGCCATCGAAGGTGCCTGCGGAATGTACCGCATCCTCGTTCGTAATCTGCGCAACATCGTGCTGGCGGAAGTCAGCTCGGCGGTTGCCCTGACCGAGGAGCAGCATCAGCAGGTGATCGAACGCGTCAAGTCCATGACCGGTGCGACCGGTGTGGAAGTCGAGACCACGATTGAACCCGACCTTCTGGGCGGTGTGGTGATCAAGGTCGGCTCCCAGGTCTATGACGCCAGCCTGCGTGGCCAGCTGAAGCGGATCGCCGTCAGCCTCGGTCGCTAAGAGTTTCGAGTTTTCCCTCTTCCCCTCGCTTGTAAAGAGCCATGGTTAGCATCAGACCCGACGAAATCAGCAGCATCATTCGTCAGCAGATCGAACAGTACAACCAGGACGTCAAAGTCGAGAACGTCGGTACCGTACTGCAGGTCGGCGACGGCATTGCCCGTGTCTTCGGCCTCGAAAAGGTGATGGCCGGTGAGCTGGTCGAATTCGAAGACGGTACCGTTGGTATCGCTCTGAACCTGGAAGACGACAACGTCGGCATCGTGCTGATGGGCGACGGTCGTGAGATTCAGGAAGGCAGCCGCGTCAAGGCGACTGGCCGGATTGCTCAGATCCCCGTCGGCGATGCCCTGATCGGTCGCGTGGTCGACGCTCTGGGTCGTCCCATCGACGGCAAGGGCGATATCGCCAGCACCGAAAGCCGCCTGATCGAATCTCCGGCTCCCGGCATCATCGCCCGTCGCTCTGTGCACGAGCCGATGCAGACCGGGATTACTGCGATCGACGCGATGATTCCCATCGGCCGTGGCCAGCGTGAGCTGATCATCGGTGACCGTCAGACCGGTAAGACCGCGATCGCCATCGATACGATCATCAACCAGAAGTCCGAAGACGTCGTCTGCGTCTACGTGGCCGTCGGCCAGAAGGCTTCCTCGGTTGCCAACATCATCGAAGTGCTGCGCGAAGCCGGTGCTCTCGACTACACCGTGGTCGTAGCCGCCAATGCCTCCGACCCCGCCACCCTGCAGTATCTGGCTCCTTACTGCGGTGCCGCGATCGCCGAGTACTTCATGTACAAGGGCAAGGCGACCCTGATCATCTATGACGATCTGACCAAGCAGGCCCAGGCCTACCGTCAGATGTCCCTGCTGCTGCGTCGTCCGCCGGGTCGTGAAGCTTACCCCGGTGACGTGTTCTACTGCCACAGCCGTCTGCTGGAACGCGCCGCCAAGCTGTCCGACGCCCTGGGTGGCGGTAGCATGACCGCCCTGCCTGTGATCGAAACCCAGGCCGGTGACGTGTCCGCCTACATTCCGACCAACGTGATCTCGATCACCGACGGTCAGATCTTCCTCTCCACCGACCTGTTCAACTCCGGTCTGCGTCCGGCGATCAACGTCGGTATCTCCGTGAGCCGGGTGGGTTCCGCCGCTCAGACCAAGGCGATCAAGAAGATTGCCGGTACCCTGAAGCTGGAACTGGCCCAGTTCGACGAACTGGCGGCCTTCGCCCAGTTCGCCTCCGACCTCGACAAGGCCACCCAGAACCAGCTGGCCCGCGGTCAGCGTCTGCGCGAGCTGCTCAAGCAGCCCCAGTTCAGCCCGCTGATCCTGGCTGAGCAGGTTGCCGTGGTCTACGCCGGTGTTAAGGGTCTGATCGACGAAGTCCCCGTCGACAAGGTCGTCACCTTCGTCGGCGAGCTGCGTAACTACCTGAAGACCAGCAAGCCCGAGTACATTCAGTCGGTTCAGACCAGCAAGCAGCTGGACGACGCCGCTGAAGCGCTGCTCAAGGAAGCCATCTCCGAGGTCAAGAAGAACCTCCTGGCCGCCTAGGACTGGATTGAGTGATTCGGAGCCATCGGCCCTGGGCTGATGGCTCTGCCTTGGAGAAGATGCAATGGCAAACCTGAAAGCAATCCGGGACCGGATCAAGTCCGTCAAGAACACCCGCAAGATCACCGAGGCCATGCGCCTGGTGGCGGCCGCCAAGGTGCGTCGGGCCCAGGAGCAGGTGCTCAACACCCGTCCCTTCGCGGACCGTCTGGCCCAGGTCCTGGCCGGTCTGCAGACCCGCCTCAAGTTTGAGGACGTGGATCTGCCGCTGCTGCAGCCCCGCCCGGTGAAGACTGTGGCTCTGCTGGTCGTCTCCGGCGATCGCGGCCTCTGCGGTGGCTACAACAGCTCGATCATCAAGCGCACCGAGCAACGGGTCAGCGAACTCCAGGCTGAAGGCGTTGCCGTCAAGCTGGTGATCGTCGGTCGTAAGGCTACCCAGTACTTCCAGCGTCGGGACTACGACATCGAGGCCACCTACACCGGCCTCGAACAGATCCCCAGTGCCACCGAGGCGTCGAAGATCGCCGATGAGGTGCTGGCTCTGTTCCTGTCGGCCACTGTCGACCGCGTCGAACTGGTCTACACCAAGTTCGTGTCGCTGGTGTCCTCTAAGCCTGTGACCCAGACCCTGGTCCCCCTGGATCCCCAGGGACTGGCAGCCACCGACGACGAAATCTTCCGCCTCACGACCCGCGATGGTCAGCTGGGTGTGGAAGTCGAGGAAGTGCAACGCAACGTTGCTCCCCTGCCCAAGGACATGCTGTTCGAGCAGGAGCCGGTGCAACTGCTGAGCGCGCTGCTGCCGCTCTACCTGAACAACCAGCTGCTGCGGGCCCTGCAGGAAGCGGCGGCGAGTGAACTGGCGGCGCGGATGACCGCGATGAACAACGCCAGTGACAATGCCAAGGCTCTCGTGGGTCAGCTGAACCTGGTCTATAACAAGGCCCGTCAGGCGGCTATCACCCAGGAAATCCTGGAAGTGGTCGGCGGCGCCGAAGCCCTGAACGGCTAGGAAGCGATTCCAGCCTCCCAGCGATCGCGCCTGAACTGGTTTCGGGCGCGATTTGCTTTCATATCTCCCTAGTGCGTGAGTCTTCATCATGGCCACCTACACCGTTGAACTGATCACCAAGGGCGAGAGTCGGGTCATCCAGGCTGATGACGACCGGACCCTGTTTGAATCTGCAGAAGCTGCGGGTATCGAACTGCCCATCTCCTGCCGTTCCGGCATCTGTACTACCTGTGCTGCCCGGGTGCTCTCCGGCGAGGTGCACCAGCCCGATGCCATGGGGGTGGGCGCGGAACCGGCGGCCCAGGGATTTACCCTGCTGTGCGCGGCCTATCCCCGCTCGGATCTGAAGATCGAGACTCACCAGGAAGACGCCCTCTACGAACTCCAGTTCGGCCAGTACCAGAAGTGATGCAGACCCGCTTTGTTGAGCTGGCGCTGACGGCGGTCCCGGCCCACGAGGCGACGGCGGTGATTGAGGCCGCACTACGGGTCCAGGGGGAGCCGCTGCGCTGGGCGATCGCCGCCGTCGAGGGCGATCGCTGGCGCATCGAAGCGGTGGTGACCGGAACCGCCGCTGCTGTGGCAGCGTCCGAATAGGCATCCCCTGCCGGTGCCTCCATGCGTCGCCTTGCTGCTGCTCCCCTGATTCTGCTGCTGACTGCGCTGCCGCTGCCCGCCCGGGCCGAGGAGCCCCTGCGCCAGCTGACGATTACCGGCCAGGCCACCGCCGAGGCCCCTAGCCGCTGGAGCCAGATCAGCCTCGGCCTCGACAGTGTCGCCGACTCCGCCGCAGATGCCCAGGCGCGTCTGGCGGCCCGCCTCAACCCCCTGGTGGATCGTCTGCGTCGCCTGCCGGGAATCGAGAAACTCGAAACGGCAACCATCAGCCTCAGCCCCCGCTATCGGACCGTTTCGGGGCGTACCCAGCCGGATGGCTACGAAGCCCGCACGATGCTGCAGTTTCAGGTTCCGGTCGCGTCAACCGGAACTGTCCTCGACCAGCTCGCCGCCGCAGGGGCGGATCGCCTGGCAGGTGTGCGCTTTCTCGCGGATCCGCAGGACCTGCACAAAGCCCGGGATCGGGCCCTGGCGGATGCAGCCCGCGATGCCCGCCGTCAGGCCGATGCGATTCTGGCCAGCCTGAACCTGAGGCCAGACGCAATTGTCGGCATCGATGCCAGCAGTCAGGAGCCTGGCCCTACACCGATCTTTTACCGGGCGGCCATGGCGGATGCGGCGGCCCCGACCCCGGTGGTGGCGGGTGACCAATCGGTGATTGCCCGCGTTACCCTGCGCATTCGTTACTAGAGGTTCCATGCGACCGTTCACCACCGTTCTGATCGTGCCGACCGGTATCGGTGCCGCCATCGGCGGCTATGCCGGGGATGCTCTGCCCGTGGCCCGGGTGATTGCCCAGGTCAGCGATCGCCTGATCACCCATCCCAACGTCGTCAACGGTGCCAGCCTCTACTGGCCGTTGCCCAACGTGCTCTACTGCGAGGGCTACGGGCTGGATCGGTTTGCGGCAGGGGCCTGGGGGCTGAACCCGGTGCGGGCCAACCGCATTGGCCTGCTGCTGGATGCGGGCATCGAGGATGACCTGCGCTGGCGTCATCTGCAGGTAGCGGATGCGGCCCGGGCCACGCTGGGCCTGGAGATCGGGCCAGTGGTTACTACCAAAACGCCCCTGGGCGTCAGTCTGCGTCAGGCCGACAGCGGCGCCACCTGGGGCACGATCGAGCAGCCCGGGGCCCTACTGCGGGCGGGACGGAAACTGCTCGATCAGGGAGCCGAGGCGATCGCTGTGATTGCCCGCTTCCCGGATGACCCCGGCACCGAGGCCCTGAACGACTACCGCCATGGCCAGGGCGTCGATCCACTCTCGGGGGCGGAAGCGGTGATCAGCCATCTGCTGGTGCGGGAGTTTGCAGTCCCCTGTGCCCATGCTCCGGCCCTCTCGCCCCTGGACCTGGACCCGGAACTGTCACCCCGCTCGGCGGCCGAAGAACTGGGGCACACTTTCCTGCCCTGCGTGCTGGCGGGCCTGAGTCGGGCGCCGCGCTTCACGACCGAACCGACGGCGGTGGATGTCACGGTGCGCGACGTCGATGCGGTCGTGGTGCCTGCCAGTGCCTGCGGAGGACCGGGCGTGCTGGCCTTCGCGGCGGCGGGGGTGCCGATCATCACCGTCAGCGAGAACCCGACTACTCTGGATGTCACGGCGGAGTCCCTGGGGCTGGGGGCGATCGCCTGCCGCTCCTACGCTGAAGCGATTGGGGTTCTCACGGCCCTCAAGGCCGGTGTCTCACCCCAGGCCCTTACCCCCTTCCACGACCGCCTGGGCGGCGCGTGAAGCGTCAGATCCGTTGGGCGTCGGAGACGAAGCAGATGCCGCCGAAGTAGTCCAGGGTCGGTTTCAGGGCCGTCAGGGTCGGCTCCACCAGGGCTGCTTCGCAGAACACCAGTACGTAGGCATTGGCGCCCAGGTCGGTGAACTCCATGTCCTCGGAGACCTGGCCGTGGGGGCTCTTGCCGGTCACCGGCTTGATCACCGTATAGCCGGGGATGCCAACCTGGTCCAGGGTCTTGAGAATTCGCCGCAGTTCCTTTTCGCTGGCGATGATCTCGATCCGCTTGACGGGGGTCATGGGTCTACTTCCAGAGATGTTGAATGACGGTCAGGTAGAGGGGAATGCCCACCGCGACGTTGAACGGGAAGGTGACCGCCAGGGCCGAGGAGATGTAGAGGCTGGGGTTGGCCTGGGGGACTGTCATCCGCATAGCTGCGGGTACGGCGATGTAGGAGGCGCTGGCACAGAGCACGGCGAACAGCAGCGCGTCCCCCTCGGGCATACCGATCAGCTTGGCGATGCCGATGCCGATCGAGGCATTGACCACCGGCATGATTAGCGCGAAGCCGATCAGGAAGAAGCCGCTGTCCTTGAGGTCGCGGATGCGGCGGGCAGCCACCAGACCCATATCGAGCAGGAAGAAGCTGAGCGCTCCGTAGAAGATGTCGCTGGTGAACGGTTTCATCTTCTCCATGCCGTGCTCACCGGTGAGGGCACCGATGATCAGGCTGCCCACCAGCAGGAAGACGGAACTGTTCAGGAAGGCCTCCTGGAGGACGCTCTTCCACTGGATCTTCTGGCGATCGCCATTGACGCTGCGGTTCACCAGACTGACCAGGATCAGGCCGACCACAATCGCGGGCGATTCCATCAGCGCCAGGGCGGCAACCATGTAGCCGTCGTAGGGGATCTTCAGCGTCTGGATGAAGGACCCGGCGGTGATGAAGGTGACGGCGCTGATTGAGCCGTAGGTGGCGGCGATCGCCGCGGCGTTGTAGGGGTCGAGTTTCCGCCGCAGGATAAAGAAGCTGTAGAGCGGCACGACGCAGGCCATCAGGATGGCGGCCGCGATCGTGATCAGCACCTGGGGACCGAGACCGCTGTTGACCAGCTCAACGCCGCCCTTGAAGCCGATGGCCAGCAGCAGGTAGAGGGAGAACAGCTTCGGCAGCGGAGCCGGAATTTCCAGGTCGGATTTGAGGAAAACCGCCAGCAGACCGAGAAAGAAGAACAGAACCGGTGGTGAGAGCAGGTTCTGGAGAATCAGACTGGCATCCATCGGCGACTGCTGTTTCCTGACACAGTTAATAACCTTCCATCGTAGCCATCGATGCCGCAAAGCCTTCACTTTCTGCCCGTATAGTGGGGGCGTCCATCAGCTGGTAGAGACGATGCGGATCCTGTTTGTGGCAGCGGAGTGTGCCCCCCTGGCCAAGGTGGGTGGCATGGGCGATGTTGTCGGGGCTCTGCCGAAGATCCTCCGCCAGCATGGTCATGACGTACGTATCTTCATGCCCTACTACGGTGGGCTGAGCCAGAAGGTCGACATCCCTGCGGAGCCCTGCTGGTGGGGCTACGCCATGTTCAACCCCTTCGCGGTCTACGAGACCCGTCTGCCCGGCAGCGATGTGCCGCTCTACCTGATGGGGCATCCCTGTTTTGATCCGCCGCGCATCTACGGGGGCGAGGATGAGGACTGGCGGTTCACCTTCTTCGCCAACGGTGCTGCCGAGTTCGCCTGGAACCACTGGAAGCCGGATCTGATTCACTGCCACGACTGGCATACCGGCATGATCCCGGTCTGGATGCACCAGGACCCGGAGATCAGCACCGTGTTCACCATTCACAACCTGGCCTACCAGGGGCCCTGGCGCTGGAAGCTGCAGCGGATCACCTGGTGCCCCTGGTACATGCAGGCTGACAGCACGATGTCTGCGGCAATTCTCTACGCCGATCAGGTGAATACGGTCTCACCCACCTACGCCCAGCAGATCCAGACGCCGACCTACGGTGAAAAGCTGGAGGGGCTGCTCTCCTTCGTCAGCGGCAAGCTCAGCGGCATCGTCAACGGCATCGATACCGAAGCCTTCGATCCGGCTACGGACAAGACGATCGCCGCCACCTACGACGCCGACCACCTCGAGAAGCGGGCGATCAACAAGGCGGCGCTGCAGAAGGAAATGGGGCTGGCGGAGAATCCCGACGTCTTTCTGATTGGTCTGGTCTCGCGACTGGTGGAGCAGAAGGGGATCGACCTGGCTCTGTCCATCCTCGATCGCTTCCTGGCCTACAGTGATGCCCAGATTGCCGTCCTGGGGACCGGCGATCGCTACTACGAGCAGCAGCTCTGGGAACTCTCCACCCGCTATCCGGGCCGGATGTCCACCTATCTGATGTACGACGATGGCCTGGCGCGGCGCATCTACGCCGGGGCTGATGCCTTTCTGATGCCCTCCCGCTTCGAGCCCTGCGGCATCAGTCAGCTGCTGGCCCTGCGCTACGGCTGCGTGCCGATCGTGCGGCGGACCGGTGGTCTGGTGGATACCGTCTTCCACAACAACCCCAAGGCGGGGACCGGTAACGGCTACTGCTTTGACCGCTATGAGCCCCTCGACCTCTACACCTGTCTGGTGCGGGCCTGGGAAGGCTTCCAGTACAAGGACAGCTGGACGGCGCTGCAGCAGCGGGGGATGGCGGCTGAACTCACCTGGGAAACCTCCGCTCTGGAATACGAGAAGCTCTACCGCCGTGCCAAGGGGCTGCCGGAGGCCGGTTAGGGACAGCATTTGGCAGTAGGCTGAGGAAAATTCCGCCGCGCCCCGCCCCCCATGACCGACTCCGCTGCCCTGCCCTTCCGTCGTCGTCTGGCGATCGCCTGGCGGACCCGACGGATGCGTCAGTTGCAGCGGCAACTGCAGCGGGGGCAGCAGCAGCTGAACCAGCTGGAACTGGCCCAGCAGCGGGATGGCCTCAGCCTCGAACTGGACGAGGTGCTGGGGGCGACTCTGCCCGGTCGCCTCTGGCAGGCTCTGCTGGCCCCCCTGAGGCGGCTCCCCGGACTGGGGCGTCTGCCGTCCGGTGCCCTGTCCCTGCTGCTGGTGCTGCTGCTCGGCGGTCTGGGCACCGGTGGCACCCTGCTCTGGCAGAACCGGCCCGCACCGGTGATCCGGGTTCCCCTGCCGGAGCCGGAAGCAGCGGTGCTGACCCCGGAACCGGAAAACGCCCTGCTGCCGGAACCCGAACCTGCACCTCCGGTGGCTGCCCCGAAACCGAAACCCACTGCCGTTCCTGAGCCGCCCCCCGAACCGGTGCCGCAACTGGTGCTTTCGCCCCAGGAACAACTGATTGAAGGGATCGAGGCCCGCCTGCGGCAGGTCAGCGATCGCACCGCTGCCAGCCTGCTGCAGTCCGTGCGGGCCAGCTTCCGCACCGGTCGGCTCACCCTGCAGCTCGACAGTGCCTGGTCGGGGCTCGAACCCGAGCAGCAGCAGGCCCTGGCAGATGACCTCTGGCAGGCGGCCCGGGAGATGGGGTTCCGTCGGCTGGAGCTGGTGGACACCAACGATGGGGCGATCGCCCGCAGCCCTGTCGTTGGTCGCTCGATGTTGATCCTGAGCGCCGGGAACTCCTGATCCGGCCCATCGTCTAGGTTTGAATTCCCTTGCGCTGCCGAGAACCATGGCTGCTGTCCTGCCTGCTCTGTCCGCCCTGCTGATCAGTGCTGCCGGGCCGACGCTGTCCCTGCCCATGCCGCTGCCCCTGGTCGCGTTCATGGGTGGGCTGATTCCCCGGGAGGCGCTCGAGAGCCGTGCCAATCAGGAATATCGCCAACTGCTGAGTCAGGCGGCCGCCCAGGGACGGCTGGCCGGTCCTGGCGACCCGCAGCTGCAGCGGCTGCAGCGCATCGCCCGCCGGGCGATTGCCCAGGCTGGACGCTACAGCGATGCCGCAGCCGGGTGGAACTGGGAGGTGAATCTGATCCGCAGCGGCACGATCAATGCCTTCTGCATGCCCGGGGGCAAGATCGCCTTCTACAGCGGCATCATCGACAAGCTCGACCTCACCGATGATGAGATCGCCGTGATCATGGGGCACGAAGCTGCCCACGCTCTGCGCGAGCATGCGCGGGAGCGGATTGGTGCGGCCATGACCACCAACCTCGGCATCGGTCTGCTGACCGAGTTCCTCGGCATTCAGCGCTACCGGGACTACTTCGCCCTGGGGGGCCAGCTGCTGACCCTCAAGTTCAGCCGGGACGATGAGAGCGATGCCGACCGGGTTGGACTGGAGCTGGCGGCCCGCTCGGGCTTCGATCCCCGCGCCTCCCTGCGACTCTGGGAGAAGATGACCGCCGCCGGGGCCGACAGTTCGGTCGAGTTCCTCTCGACTCACCCCTCCAACAGCAGCCGCATCGACGCTCTGCGCAGCCAGCTGCCGGATGTGCTGCCCCTCTACGAACAGAGCCGTCCGCCCGTTCCCCCGC
>CAWUMD010000002.1:0-33354 GCA_963923365.1 uncultured bacterium | reverse complement strand
AAGGTGCTCTCCAACGCCCAGGAGGCCAAGGCTCGGGATGCCCGGATGATCGGCGTGCTGCCGAACGGCCCCGACGTCGATTTCTTCGACGCCCACCTGCCGGTTCCCGCCGTCGATGAGCTGCTCTCACCGCTGCTGACGGTGATTCCGCTGCAGCTGCTCAGCTACCACATCGCCGCCCACCGCGGTCTGGATGTGGATCAGCCGCGGAACCTCGCCAAGTCGGTGACGGTGGAATAGCAAAACGGGGGTGGCCGCTGGTCACCCCCGTCTGGTTTCTAGAGCTCCAGCAGCCCCGGCGGCAGAGTGACCTCGCAGATCTCCGCATCGAGGTCCACCACCGGCACCAGTTCCTCGACAAAGGGAATCAGCACCGTACGGCCCGCCGTCAGCTTCACCTCCAGCAGGTCCTGGGGTCCACTGCTGATCAGGTCCACCACTTCCCCCAGTTCCTCGCCGCTGGCCTGGTCGACCACGGTCAGACCCACCAGATCGCTGACGTGGAACTCGCCCTCGTCGAGTTCCGGAATGTCATCGGCGGGCACCAGCAGCACCGCCTCGCGCAGGGCTTCGGCGGCGTTGCGATCGCCCACCCCCGCCAGTCGCACCACGTAGAGGTTCTTCCCGGCGATCTCGCGGCCACCCAGCAGCTCCACCGACTCGGGCTCGGCCTGTCCCGGCCGCCGCAGCCAGCGCTGACCGGCACGAGTGAACCGCTGCGGAAAGTCGGAACTGGGGTAGACCCGCACTTCCCCCTTCAGTCCCTGGGCCGCGACGATGCGGCCGATCTCCATCCAGTCGCTCATCGGCCACCCCCGTAGACCTGGGTCACCACCGCCGCCAGCTTCTCCATACCCTCACGGATTTCCTCATCGGGGGCCGCCAGACTGATGCGCACGCACTGGCGCATGTGGGCCCAGTCCTCGCGCAGGCCGGGGAAGAAGGAACTGCCGGGCACGACAATCACACCCACCTGCTTCAGCTGCTGGTAGAGCTCCCCGTCGGTCATCGGCAGCTCATCCAGCCACAGCCAGGCGAAGATGCCGCCCTCGCCCTTGTGCAGATACCAGGGTCGCTCGGCGGGCATGGTTGCATCCAGCACCTGCTCCACCAGGGAGAACTTGGCCTGGTAGTAGGGACGCACCACCGTCTCGGCGTACTGACCGAGGCGTCCGGAGGCGATCGCCTTGGCCGCGATCGCCTGGCCGTAGCGGGAGGAGTGGATGCAGAGGTTGGTCTGGAAGGACTCGAGTACCCCGATAATCGCCTCGTCGCCGATGGCGATACCCAGGCGCTCGCCCGGCAGGCCCGCCTTGGAGAGGCTCATGCAGTGGACGAGGTTGCCGCCGAAGGCCGGGGTCATCTCGGTGAAGTTGAGGGCCGGGAAGGGGGGTGCGTAGGCGGAGTCGACGAACACCGGAATGTCCTTGGCCGCCGCCAGTTCCGCCAGCCGGGCCAGTTCGGCGTCGGTGACCACGTTACCGGTGGGGTTGCAGGGCCGGGAGAACAGCAGCATGCCGCAGTCGCGGTCGAGGCGGATCTGGTCGAGGTCGGGACGGTACTTGAAGCGGTGCGGCCCCAGAACATCAATCTGCGGCCGAAAGGCCACCACCGCTTCAGGCTCCAGGCAGACGCCGCCATAGCCGGTGTAGTCGGGGCTGAGGGGCAGCACCACCTTCTTCAGACGACCCTCACGGTCGTAGCCACCGAAGGCATTGGCCGCCAGGAAGTAGAGCGACTGACTGCCGGGGGTGATCAGGATATTGCGATCGCTGAGGCTGAGGCCGTAGCGCCGGTTGAAGTCTTCGACGATGGCCTGGACCAGAGGCTGGTAGCCCTGGCTGGAGCCGTAGCGGCAGACCACCTCGCCGTACTCGGGGCCATCGAGCAGTTCGCGGGTGCAGTCGCGCCAGAGCTGCTCCACCTCCGGTAGAATCACCGGGTTCCCGGCACTGAGGTTGATGAACCGCTGGCCCTGGCCCGCCCTCAGAGTCTCGATGATGTCCTTCATGATGGCGCGCACGCCGGTCAGATTAGACATCTGCTGACCGTAGCGGGTAAGGCTGGGATTCATCGGGGGAGGTCAGGGCCGAAAGGACACAGACTTCCATTTTCGCCTGTCCGCCCGGTCGGCGGGGAGTCAGTAGGATGGTGGCTGGAGTCTTCGAGACGGAATGATGATCCTGCCCGGCGCCGTGGTCAAGGTGACCAACCCCCGCGACATCTATTTCGGCTATCAGGGTTACGTGCAGCGGATCGCCGACGGCAAGGTGGCGGTGCTGTTCGAGGGCGGCAACTGGGACAAGCTGGTCACCTTCCGTCTCAGCGAAGTCGCCGCCGCCTGATCCTCAGCGTCCGAAGGGCCGCGCCAGCGGTTCGCCGATGAAGATGCCCTGTCCCGGCTGCTGGACGCTACGCCAGTAGGCCTCGATCAGTGTCTCGCCGCGCAGATAAGTCTGCATAGCGATGCCGGGGTTGGGAAACTTGCTCAGGAAGTTGCAGGGCTCGACCACAGCACCGTAGCTACCGGTAGCCCCGGCCTCTAGCCAGGCGAGGCTGCTCATCTGGCTGCTGTCGGTCAGCTGCCCGCCCAGGGAGGTAAGGTGATCGGCGATCGCCCCCGGCCGGAACCGCAGCTGATTCAGACCCGGAACCTGGGCCAGCCCGACAAAGTAGAACATCACGTCATCCCGCTGGCCCACCTCGGGCTGGGGCAAGGTGACGATCCGGAAGGACGGCCCCAGCACCGACTCGATCTTCGGGAACCAGACCGAGCGGACATTACGGGCCTTGTCGTCGGTGGTGGCCAGGTAGGCCGTGCCCGTGGGCCGCGTGCCGTCGCTGGCCACACCCCGGTCAATCAGGGCCTTCGCCTGGTCGAAGCTACGGGCCGCGATCGCCATCGTCGGTCGCCAGGGCAGGCCAGTCCAGGCCCGATACCCGTAGAAGGGACTGATGGCCGTCATCTTGCAGCCCTGGGCACAGAAGCGCTCGTCGAAGCCGAAGGTGAAAGCGCTGGTGATCGACATACAGCCGACCCGGTAGGGCGCCGCCCAGGTGAGGGCATAGACCCGCACCGACGGAGGCGTCTGACGCTCCAGGTCCTCCCGCAGAGCCGCGAACTCCTCCGGGCTGACCTGGGTGCGACCGGAGGGCAGACTCACCCGCAGCAGGTTGCGGGCCGGGATGCCGCGCCGGAGACGGTAGTACTCGCCGATGCGCTCACTCAGGGGATCGGCACTGTTGATCACCACCCCCACCTGCTCCGGGCCGATGGAACCCGCCGCCACCGCCGGGGCAACCGGCAGCAGTCGCCGCAGGGACAATCGCGGAGCCAGATGCAGCCCCAGGCCCAGCGCACCGAGGGCCAGCAGTGCGGGCCAGAGGCGGGTCAGCCCGCGGGGAGAAGCCTGGGGACGAGCCATGGCAACAGCAACACAACGGCGACTGGGGTCACCGTACACGACGAATCCGCCCCTGGGAGCATCAGGGCGTGGCGATCGCCGCGAACTGCTCCGCAAAGCTCTGACCGTGGGGCTGGTCCGCCGCCACGATCTCGACGACCTGGCGGGAGGCCTGAGGACAATCCAGCGCCGCCACACAGACCCGTGCCACCTGCCGCCGGGGCAGACGACCCCGCTCCAGCTGATCCGGGCCCGTCAGGGTCAGATCCGGGGTTGCTTCCTCCTCCGTCAGGCCGCCGGGACGGACGATGGTCCAGTCAAGGTCGCTGGCCCGCAGATAGTTCTCGCCCAGACGCTTCCAGAACAGCACCAGCCAGAACAGATTCAGCGGGTGCAGCAGTCGGGAGACGCAGAGGGAACTGACCAGCACGAAGCGGCTCACCCCCGCCGCCCGGGCGGCATCCACCAGATTGCGCACGCCCAGGTAATCGACCCGCAGCGGGCCGGTGACATCCAGGCTGGGGCGTGCACCGGTGGCGCAGATCACCCGGTCGCAGCCCTGCATCGCCCGTTCCAGGGCAGGGCGATCGCCGACGTCCACCACCGCCAGCTCCACCACCCCGGCGGGCAGCAGTTCCCGGGCCCGGGCTTCATCCCGCACCAGGGCCCGCACCGGCACTCCGGCCCGCACCAGTTCTTCCACGACCCGCCGTCCGGTGGCACCGGTAGCACCTGCGATCAGGACCGTCATTGCACTTCTCCTTCTTTTGCCATGAATTCTCTGATGGTGGGATATCCCACCCGCGACCCCGGGGAAGCCTGCTACAAGAGAAGACATCCCTGTCTCCATCAACTCCCGCGAGGCCCCGTCACCCGTGACCTGCTTTCACAGCCACTTCCGGGACGCCATGGAAATGCGGGCCGATCCGGAGACCGTCGCCGCCTATCTCGATCGCCATGAAGGCTGGTTCCGACGCTGTGCCGAACCGATGCAGGTGACTACCATCGGCGATGATGCCTACGCCCTCAGTCTGGGCCGCTACGGCTCCCTGGGCTGGGAATTGGAGCCCCGCATCGGTCTGGAACTGCTGCCCCAGGACAAGGGCTGTTACCGCATCCGCACCGTACCGATTCCGGGACTGCCGCCGGAGCCCTACCAGGTAGACTTCCAGGCGGAACTGGTACTGGCCTGCGAAACCCCATCAGAAGATGGACTCTGCACCGTCACTCTCGTGCAGTGGGACCTGGATCTGAGCGTCACCCTGGAACTGCCCCGCTTTCTGACGGTACTGCCGGAAAATCTGATTCTGGCCAGTGGCGAGGCCCTGCTGCTGCAGATCGTGCGCCAGATCTCCCGGCGACTGACCCGTAAGGTACAGCAGGACTTTCATAACACCCACAACCTGCCCATGCCCAAACCCCATCAGGTCGGGTTCTGAGGCCGGGCGATCGCCCCCCTAGTGGTTGGTGACGATGCGGTTGAGGATTTCCATCCCGGTCAGGGCCTGCCAGGCGAACAGACCGACCAGAACCGTGTTCAGGCCGATGTGCAGGGAGCGGGCCCACTCGGCCCCCTTCTGCATGTAGGGGGAGAGGGCGGCGGAGCTGGCGATCAGCGCCGCCATGCCCAGACCGGCCAGCAGGTGCGGCCCGACAAACAGCTTGCCGTTGTTCAGGTAGGTGACGCCCATGGCTCCGACGGTGCCCAGCACCATCAGGGCCAGCAGGATAGACCCGGCCTGGAAGTGCCGCTGGTTGTACTTACCCTGCACCAGCGCCTTCTTGGCTTCGCCGCTGGCGGCGCGGGTGGCCCGAATCTGGAAGCCCAGGTACCCGGCGTAGAGGCTGAGAGCCAGCAGCACCCACATCAGCAGGGGGTGGCCGAAATTCAGGTAGAACTTGAGGTCGTCCATGGCGCGTGGCGTCGAATTCGCTTCACAAAGCTTAAAACGAAGCCGGGGAGGCTGACCTCCCCGGCTTCGGATGGTTGGCGCTGGGTACCGCCTGGACCCTAGTGCAGGAAGTGCCGCACGCCGGTGAAGACCATGACAATTCCCAGCTCGTTAGCCGCCGCAATCGAATCGGCGTCGCGCATGCTGCCGCCGGGCTGGACGATCGCCCGGATGCCCGCCGCCGCCGCCGTACGCACACTGTCATCGAAGGGGAAGAAGCCGTCGCTGGCCAGGATGGCCCCCTGGGCTGCCGCACCGGCCTGCTCCAGAGCGATGCGGGCGGAACCGACCCGGTTCATCTGACCGGCACCGACCCCGAGGGTGGCCCCATCCTTCGTGACGACGATGGCATTGGACTTAACGTGCTTGCAGACCTTCCAGGCGAACAGCAGTTCCTGCAGGTCCTCAGGGCTGGGCTGCGACTCGGTCACCACCGTCCAGTCCGCCGGGCTCTCGATGGCATCATCGCTGGCCTGAGCCAGGAAACCCCCAGCGATGGTCTTGATCTGCTCCGCCGGACCACTGGCCAGATCCGGCAGCACCAGCACCCGCAGGTTCTTCTTGGCCGCCAGGATCTCCGCCGCCGCCGGATCGCAGGCAGGGGCTACCACACACTCGAGGAAGGTTTCGGTCAGGGCCTGGGCCGTGGCAGCATCAATGCCCCGATTGAGAGCGACAATGCCCCCGAAGGCGGAGGTGGAGTCAGCCTCGAAGGCCTTGCGGTAGGCCTGCTCGATGCTGGTCCCGGTCGCCACCCCGCAGGGGTTGTTGTGCTTGAGGATGGCAGCGGCGGCTGGGGCGTCCGCCGCCGAGAATTCGGCGATGATTCGGCGGGCCGCTTCCAGATCGACGAGGTTGTTGTAGCTCAGCTCCTTGCCCTGGAGCTGGGTGGCCGCCGCCCAACCACTGGCGGATGCTCCGCTGCGGTACCAGGTGGCCGCCTGGTGGGGATTCTCGCCGTAGCGCAGGGTCTGCACCGGTTCGCCCTGCAGGCCGTAGCTGACGCTCTCAGGGGCGAACTGGTCGGCCAGGTAGGAGGAGATGGCCGCGTCGTAGGCCGCGGTGTGCTGGAAGGCGGCCAGGGCGGCTGCCTGACGGAACGCCAGAGAGACCGCACCATTACCCGCCGACAGCTCCTGCAGGTAGCCGCCGTACTGGGCCGGGTTGCAGAGGATGGTCAGATGAGCGTGGTTCTTGGCGGCCGCCCGGACCATGGTGGGCCCGCCGATGTCGATCTGCTCGATTGCCTGGGCCAGAGTCACTCCCTCCCGGACAATCGTCTGCTCGAAGGGGTAGAGGTTGACTACCACCAGACTGAAGGGGCTGATGCCGTTGGCGTCCAGGTCCGCGAGGTCGCTGGCCAGATCCTGCCGGGCGAGGATGCCGCCGTGGATCTTCGGGTGCAGGGTCTTGACCCGCCCCCCGAGGATTTCCGGGCTGCCGGTGTAGTCCGAGACCTTGGTCACGGGCAACCCTGCATCCTTGAGCAGTTGGGCCGTGCCGCCGCTGCTGACCAGGGTGAACTCGTAGGTCTCCACCAGGGCCCGGGCAAAGTCCACCAGACCGATTTTATCGGATACGCTCAGCAGCGCCAGCCGTGCCATGCTTCGTTCGCTCGCAACAGAAAAACTGCGGGAAGATCTCCCTTTCTTCAGCATAGGCGTCCGCACCGCCGACAATGGCAACAGCCATCCCGGGAGCCGAACCGATGACGCTGCAGAGCCTCAGCACCCCCGGCCAGCAGGCGGACAGCCAGCTGGTGCTGCTCCATGGTTGGGGCGCCAATGCCGCCGATCTGTTCGGGCTGACCGAACTGCTGACACAGCCAGGGCTACGCATCTGGAGCCTGGACGCTCCCTTTTCCCATCCGGCCGGGGGAGACGCCCGCCAGTGGTACGACCTGAACACGCCGGACTGGGACGGCCTCGAGGAGAGCGCCGCCCAGATACGTCAGTGGCTGGGAGACCTGCCGACCCGTAGCGGTGTCCCCCTGGAGCGCACCGTCCTGGCCGGATTCTCCCAGGGGGGCGCCATGACCCTGGAATGCGGTCTGGGTCTACCCCTGGCGGGACTGGTCACCTGGAGCGGCTTCTGGCATCCGAGCCTGGCACCGACCGAAGTCCGCTGCCATCAGGCCCTGGTCTGCCATGGTGATCAGGATCTGGTAGTGCCGTTCGCCGCCGCCCGGGAAGTGAAACGTCAACTGGAGCAACGCGGCGTGCAGACCCGGTTCCAGCCGTTCCCCGGCGGGCACGAGATTCCGATGGCGGCGATCGCCGCCACCAGGAGCTTCCTGAACGAGCAGCTGGCGCGACTCTAGCCGACGCCCACCAGCAGTTCTTCGTCCTCTTCCTCGTCTTCGTACTCGGCTTCTTCAGCCTCGATAATCGCCCGCAGACTGGGGAAGAGGAAGTGATTCTCTTCGGCATACTGGGCGCCGAACAGACCTTTTTCCGCCCAAAAATAGCGATCGGTAGTGTGCTCATTGCGGCGCACCATCACCAGCGCCGGCGGCACAATTCCTTCCGAGTGAATGAAATTACGGGCAGCGGTTACGGGCTTATCATCGCCGCTATCGATCGAATACTGCGGCACCAGTTCGAGGATTTTCCGACCTTCGAGACGGCGACGGCTCTTGCGCTTGCGTTTTCTGGCCACGCTGGCTACCTCCAGAAGAAAAACCGGCCGCAATCTCCCTCACCCACGAATCCGTACCTGGCCGGATCAGTAATATTCGATACAAATTTCCCACATCTTATCAGTTCTTCTTCAGGCAATCAAGCCTCAAAGCCTCCGTCTTGTGGTATAGACTCAAAACCCTTGCAGGGCCTGAGGTGAGCCCTGGATCCGATAGAATCAGACGCATGGGAATACCCTGGTTTTCCTGAGTTCGCCGCCTCGGATCCGGCGGCGAAGCAACAAAAATTCCGTCGGATTGTCACCATTGCCTGACATGTCGTCCCCCGGAGAGTGCTGCGCGGTCGCCAGTGCCGAATTCCTGGCTCTCTGTCAGACGCAACTGGCCCTGATGGGCAGCAGCATGCCACTGTCCCTGGGGGCCCTCTATCTGGCGGAACAGCGGCAGGATCTGGCCCCGGATCTGCTGCCGATCACGGTCTGGCCGCCCCAGGCTGATGCGCCGCCACTGAGCTTCTTCAGTGAGGTCGGGGGGCGCAGTGAGCTGCCGGCCAACGCCGCCGTCAGCGATCGCAGTTCCCACCAGTCCCTGTTCCAGCAGGTGATTCCGCTGCGGGTGCAGGAGCGGGTGCTGGGGCTGCTGATCGTGCGTCGCTACAGCGAGGAATGGAGTACGCGCGAGATGCTACAGCTGGAGGCGATCGCCCGCAGCCTCAGTCTGGCCCGGCTGCTGGAGCAGAAGAACCAGTCCCTGAGAGGCGAGCAGGAGCAGCAGCGCCTCTGGCTGGAAACGGTGCTGCACCAGCTCAAGAATCCGCTCACGGCCCTGAAGACCTTTGGCAAGCTGCTACAGCGGCGGATCACACCCGAGGATGCCAACCGGCCCCTGGTCGACAGTCTGCTGCGGGAGAGCGATCGCCTCCAGGGTCTGCTGGGACGGCTGGAGCCCCCGAGCACTCAGCCCGCGAGCCTGGAGGAGGCGGTGGCTCCCCTTGCCCTGCTGCCCGCCAGCCCGGAACGCAGCTGCGACCTGGCGACAGTGCTGGAGCCGTTACTGACCAACGCCGCCGCCATCGCCCCGGAGCGGGGCCTGACCCTGGTGAGCGGCAGCATTCCGCACCAGTCGGTGGGGCTGCGGTCGGAGGCCCTGACGGAAATCGTCGGCAACCTGCTCGACAACGCCCTCAAGTACACGCCCCACGGCGGTCGGGTCGGGCTGCGCTGCCGCAGCCGCGGCGATCGCCTGGAACTGGGGATCTGGGATGACGGACCCGGCATTCCAACATCGGACCAGGGGCAGCTGTTCCAGCGACACTTTCGGGGAGTGCAGGCCCAGGGCGATCTGCCCGGCAGCGGTCTGGGTCTGGCGATCGCCCGCGAGCTGGCCCGTCAGGCCGGGGGCGATCTGGTCTGCCACAGCCCCACCAATCGCTGGCAGGGGGATCTGCCGGATCGCGGCTGCGCCTTCGTCCTCAGCCTGCCGCCAGCAGCACCAGCAGCAGTGCCTCCGTCCACTCGACCGTAGCGCCGTAGCTGTCGCCGGTATGACCGCCGAGGCGGCGAGCGAACCAGCCCGGCACGATCCAGGCCAGCAGCAGACCACCCAGCAGTAGTCGTAAAACCAAACCAGACTGACCGACCAGCAGCGGCAGGGCACTGGCCCCTAGGGCCAGCAGCAGTCCCGGCAGCCAATCGGGCCAGCCGCAATAGTCGCGGCGGTGCAGAGCCCCTTTGCCCTCAGCCCGCAGGTAGGGGAAGCGGGCCACGGCCAGCACCTGGGCCCAGCGTCCCCAGACAGGCACCGCCACCAGGGCAGGGTTACCGACCAGACTGGCGAGGGCGGTGGCCTTGAGCGCCAGCAGAGCGATGGCCACCATCACCCCGAAGGCGCCGGAGCGACTGTCGGCCATCACCGCCAGCCGTCGCTCGGAGTCGGGCACCGCCAGTCCGTCGGCGGTGTCCATGGCGCCATCCAGGTGCAGACCGCCGGTCAGCCCAAGCCAGAGCAACACCAGCAGCCAGCCGTTCAGGGCCACGGAGAACCCCAGTTCCCGCAGCCCCAGGCCAGTCAGCCAGAGCAGCCCCCCGAGTAGCAGCCCCACCAGCGGGGCCCAGCGGGCCAGCCGCCGGAACTCCAGGGGCCAGGCATGAGGCAGGGGCAGCACGGTGTAGAACACCAGGGCTCCGAGGATCTGACGACACCAGAGCGGCACGCGCAACTCTCCGCAGGTGGTTGTGAACTCTAAGGATCGCCGATCGGAGATAGACCATGCATGCCCGCACCTGGAGTGCCGCCCTGGTAGGACTCGATGCCGTGCGGGTCAGCGTCGAGGTGGATGTGGCAGCGGGGCTGCCGGGAACGGTGATTGTCGGGCTGCCGGACACCGCCGTTCAGGAATCCCGCGAGCGGGTGCGAGCGGCCCTGCGCAACGCTGGGTTCGAGTTTCCGATGCGCCGGATCGTGATCAGTCTCGCCCCGGCAGACCTACGCAAGGAGGGGCCGATCTACGACCTCGCCATTGCCATGGCCGTGCTGGCGGGCTCGGGTCAGCTGAGCAGCCCCCATCTCGACGACTACCTGCTGCTGGGGGAAGTGACCCTGGACGGTCAGCTACGGGCGATCGCCGGGGTGCTGCCGATTGCTGTCGCCGCCCAGCGCCTCGGCCTCCGAGGCATCGTGGTGCCCGCCGCCAATGCCGCCGAAGCGGCCCTGGTGAGCGGACTAGCGGTGCATGGTTTCGAACAGCTAGCGGAGGTGGTGCATTTTCTGGAGCAGCCCCAGCGGTTCCACCCAGTCGTGGCGGAGACCACTCCGGCCACCGAGGCCTTCCACGGCCCGGATCTGGCGGACGTCAAGGGTCAGTTCCATGCCCGGCGGGCCCTAGAGATCGCAGCAGCGGGCGGCCACAACCTGATTCTGGTGGGGCCACCGGGAAGCGGCAAGACAATGCTGGCGCGGCGCCTGCCGGGGATTCTGCCGCCGCTCGGCTTCGAGGAATCCCTGGAGGTGACCCAGGTGCATTCCGTAGCCGGGCTGCTGCGGGAGCGGGGCCATCTGGTGCGCCAGCGCCCCTTCCGCAGTCCCCACCATTCCGCCTCAGGCCCGAGTCTGGTGGGCGGCGGCAGCTACCCACGACCAGGAGAAATCTCCCTGGCCCACCGGGGTGTGCTGTTTCTGGATGAACTGACGGAGTTCAAACGGGACGTACTGGAGTTCCTGCGCCAGCCCCTGGAGGACGGTCAAGTGAGCATCAGCCGGGCCCGGCAGTCGGTGGCCTTCCCCGCCTGCTTCACCCTGGTGGCCAGCACCAATCCCTGTCCCTGCGGCTACTTCGGCGACAGCAGCCAGCGCTGCACCTGCTCGCCCCGCCAACGTCAGGTCTACTGGGCGCGGCTGTCGGGTCCGCTGCTGGACCGCATCGATCTGCAGGTGGTGGTGGGGCGCCTGAAACCGGAGGAACTGACCCGCAGCGGCCCCGGGGAAGCGTCGGCCACCGTGCGGGAGCGGGTGATCGCCGCTCGGGAACGCAGTCGCGACCGTTTTCCCGCGTCTCCCCGCTGCAATGCGGAGCTGCAGTCAGCTCAGCTGCGCCAGTGCTGCGCCCTCGGTGAGGCGGAGCGACAACTGCTGGAGGGGGCGATCGCCCGCCTCGGGCTCTCGGGCCGGGCCACGGACCGCATTCTCAAGGTGGCCCGCACGATTGCGGACCTCGCCGACAGCGAGGCGATCGCCATTCCCCACCTGGCGGAGGCGATTCAGTACCGCAGCCTGGACCGGCTTACCGGTAGTCCCTAAAAGGGGGCTGTGGAGCGTGTCCCCTCAAAGTCAAGGTCAACATATATGCTAGGCAACTACTACGTTTACGCCCTCAAAGATCCACGAACCAACCCAGCGAGAGCCTTCTACATCGGCAAGGGAACTGGCGACCGTGTCAACCAGCATCTGCTACGGAGTGGCGACAGTCCCAAAGACAAGCGAATAGCAGCTATTCGAGAAGCCGGTTTAGAACCCTTGACGGAGATACTTGTCGGTGATCTACGTGAAGACCAAGCCCTACGCATTGAGGCCGAACTAATTGCCGCATTTGGCACTGAGACAACAGGAGGGTTACTGGTAAACCTTGTTCAGCCAAGGGGGCAGGGAGGCAGAAAGCGCCCCGAGATTGTCATTCCAGCAGGAAGCCGCGAGAAAGCACAAGTAGGTCTTGACTTACTGCTGGGCACCATCATGAACTGCATTGAAGCCAATCGCGAACGAGGTGTCACCAATGCAGATATAGCCCATGAGCTTGAGCTACAGAGTGATCATCTAGGGGCCGCAAAAGACTACCTATCCTATTCGCTGCTAGGCGTACTTCTTCGGGAGCACAAGATCATCAAACATTCCAGCCGCTACTTCCCAGCCGTTTAAAGTCAGTTATTCAGTTGCCTTCCGTCGCTGTAGCTCTGCCTGCAGTCGCTCGAGTTCCTGCTGCAATTGCTGCCGCTCGTCGGTGAACTCCACCTCCAGCGCCTCGATGGAGCGCTCACCCCGGCTGCGCAGCCGCTCGAACTCGCCCGAGTCCACCCAGGCCTGTAGTTCCCGCCAGCGTTCCAGGGGCTGCGCCCCCGCCGGACCACCACCGCCCCCCAGCAGCGAGCCCAGGGTATCCGTTGCCGCCGGAGGCTGCCAATCGCGGGCCTGCCGAGCCAGGGCATCCACCGACAGCTCATCGCCATAGCGGGACGTGCCCGCCAGTTGCCGCAGCAGCATCCGCTGCCAGAGGCCAAAGTCGTCACAGACCAGCAACGCCGCCCGGTCCGCCGAGAAGTCCGCCGCCCGCTGCCATTCCCGGAAGGCGATCGCCAGACTGCGGCGCACCAGCTCACCGATGCCCAGCGTGGCATCTCCCACCGCCGTCGCCAGTTGCTCCGCCAGTCCCGCCAGGGTCAGCAGGCCCGGATGGCCGCACTTGATTCGCCCCAGTTCCACCGCCAGGGCTACCTGCAGTTCCTCGGGCTCGTAGCGATCCAGAGCCCCGCTGGTGACCCGCAGCAGCGGCGGTGAGCCATCGAACACCTGCAGAGTCAGTTGGGGACCCGCCTGCAGCAACAGGGTCGGCACCGGCATCAGATCCAGTGCCGCCGCCGCATCCTGCAGCAGTTGCCAGGGGGTAACACACTGCTGGGGACCGCAGCGCAGCGATCGCCCCAGCAGGGCATTCGTCGGGTCCTGGCGCAGCAGAGACAGCCCCTGGTCCGCCAGCAGATCAAACCCGGGCAGCGATCGCAGCGCCGCTTCCGCCTGGGCATCCGCCGGATGCCGGAACGCCGACGCCTTCAGCCCGGGATAGCGCCGCATCGATCAGGAGCGCTTGTTCGTGGTGGGGGTCGTCACCGGCTGCTGGGACGTGGGTCGTGACTGAGCCGGAGTGACAGCGGAAGCCGGTTTGTCGGCCGGGGTCGGCTGGCTCGGGACCGGCGAGCCCGTGGTCACGGGTTGGGGCACCGGCACAATCGCCAGCCCCGCCGGGACGCTATCGGTCACCAGGTAGATGTGCCCCAGGGGCTTGCCCTGGAAGGTGCGACGACCCAGTCGCCAGCCGGGGTTGAGAACGATCTTGGCGAAACCGGGGGTGATCCCGCCAACCCGGCCGATTTCCAGCTCCGGCCCACTGCCGTTGGGCAGTCCCATCAGCAGGATGTCGCCGTTACGGCGCACCATGTTCAGCCGGTAGCGCAGCCCCAGGTCCACCCCGGCCACCCGGATCGAGTAGCCATTCGAGTCGGTCTTGCGATCGCAGACACCGGTGAAATCGAAGTCCAGCAGCAGTGGCTTGATGCCGGTCACACTGGTCGTTCCCACCACCGTCTCTTCCACCCAGCAGGCCCGGGACTTCCCGATCGGCTTCACCTGCTCAAGGATCAGCAACTGGTGCTTGACCCCGCCGCCGATGGGCGAGGCCACCGCAACGAAGTTGGCCGGTTCCACTTCGGAATGACTGAACAGACCGGCCTGGGCACGAACGGGCAACGCCGAGGCCACCAGCGCGGCACCAGCAGCAACGGAAACCAGAGAGCGGAGGAGGGTCATGGCAGGTTCAGAGCGTTAGAGAGGAACGACCGTCTCCGGGACAGTCGCAGAGGGATGCAGGTTCCAGCAGTCTATTCCAGGGACTCGCGAGCCGCCTTGACCGCCAGCCAGAAGCTCAAACCGGCCAGGGGAACACTCAGGCCGAGAATGGTCCGGGTCAGGGATTCGCCGAGTTCCGGGGCACCGGAGGACAGCTCGAAGCAGCAACCCACCGCCGCGATCGCAGCGATGCAGGAAAGACCGAGAAACAGAGAACTCTTGGGAGTCGCGACCATAGTCCGAAATTTCAGGGCGCCGGGGCTTGTGCAGAATACCACCCGCCGCAAGCCCCCATCCGACCTCTAGGCCACCGGCCGCACCGCCTGGCGGGCGAAGCCCTGCTTCTTCAGCTGCTCACCCAGTTCCAGCTGGTTCTCCACCCGATCCACGAACAGCACGCCCGTGAGGTGGTCCATCTCATGCTGGATGCAGCGAGCCAGAAGACCATCCGCCTCGATGCGCTGGGGTCGCCCGGTCTCATCCTTGAAGGAGACCTCGACCACCTCGGGCCGCCGCACATCCATGTAGACACCGGGAACGCTCAGACAGCCTTCCTCGTAGTTGCAGACCTCACCATCCACCCGCTCGATCTTCGGATTGATCAGCACCAGCGGCTCCGCCTCCGGCTCATCCGGCTCGAGGTCGATCACGATCAGCTGCTTGTTGATGCCCACCTGGGGCGCCGCCAGACCGATGCCATCGGCGCTGTACATCGTCTGCAGCATCTCGCGGATCAGCTGACGCAGTTCGGCGTCGATCTTCGTCACCCGCTTGGCGGGCTGGCGCAGCACCTTATCCCCCAGCTTGTGGATGTCCAGGGGCGGATTCTTGAGCTTCTTCTTCTCCACGAAGATGCTGTCGGGGCTGGCGACGGCCATGGCAGGGATGACGGTAAGGACTGCGTTCATCCTAGCGAAGGCCGGGCTTCAGCCCGCCAGTTCCGACAGCTCCAGCCAGCGCTCGGTTCCCTGCTCGATTCGCTGCTCCAGATCCGCCAGTTCCTGGGACAGGGCCTGCACCTCGCTGAAGCCTGAGGGCGGATTGCGGTAGAGCGTCTCCTCCAGCTGCTGCTTGCGCTCCTCCCACTCGGGAATCGACTGCTCGAGCTGCTCCAGTTCCCGCTTCTCCTTGTAGGACAGGCGGCGCGGTTTCTCAGCCGCATTGGCCCGACGGGAGGGGGATTCCGTTACCGTCGCCGCTGCGACCGACGGGGGAGTTTCCGGTGTCGGAACCTGCTGCCGCTGGTGGAACTCCAGATACATCGAGTAGTTGCCCGGGTAGCGCTTCAGCTGCCCGTCCTCGAAGGCGAAAATCTGATCGACCGTACGGTCCAGGAAGTAGCGGTCGTGGGACACCACGATCACACAGCCGCCGAAGTCCTCCAGATATTCCTCGAGCACCGCCAGGGTCTGGACGTCGAGGTCGTTGGTCGGCTCGTCGAGGATCAGGATGTTGGGCGCCTGCATGAGAATCCGCAGCAGGTAGAGGCGCCGCTTCTCACCCCCCGAGAGCTTGCTCACCGGCGAGAACTGCTGGGCGGGCGGGAACAGGAAGCGTTCCAGCATCTGGCTGGCGGTGATCGTCTGGCCGTCGGCGGTGCGTACCAGCTCCGCCTCGTCCTTGAGGTAGTCGATCACCCGCTGGCTGCTGTTCAGGGCCGCTTCCAGTTGCTCCGACTGCTGGTCGAAGTAGCCGAAGACCACGGTGCTGCCGATCTCGACCTGGCCCGCGTCCGGCTCCAGCCGCCCGGTGATCAGGTTCATCAGCGTCGATTTGCCGACGCCGTTGGGGCCGATTACCCCGACCCGGTCCAGGGGGCTGAACTCGTAGGTGAAGTCGTCAAGCAGGGTGCGATCGCCGTAGCCCTTGGTGACGTTCTCCAGCAGGATCGCCTTCTTGCCGAGGCGACGGCTGGCGGTGCTGATCTCGACCTTGCCCTGGGCCTGCTTGAACTCCGTCTCGCGCATCTCCTCAATCCGCTGGATGCGCGCCTTCTGCTTGGTGCTGCGGGCCTTGGGACCGCGCTGGAGCCATTCCAGTTCCCGGCGCAGCACCCCGGCGAATTTCTGCTGGCTGCTGGCAGCGGATGCTTCCTGCTCCGCTTTCTTCTCCAGGTAGTAGGCGTAGTTACCCGCGTAACCGTAGCAGTCGCCCCGGTCGATCTCCAGAATCCGGTTGGTCACCTGATCGAGGAAGTAGCGGTCGTGGGTGATCAGCAGAATCGCCCCCCGGAAGCGCTTCAGGCAGTCCTGCAGCCATTCCGTGGTCAGGGCGTCAAGGTGGTTGGTGGGCTCATCGAGCAGCAGCACATCCGGTTCGGCCACCAGACCCGCTGCCAGGGCCAGTCGCTTGCGGTAGCCGCCCGAGAGATCACTGACCCGCCGTTCGAAGTCGTGGATACCCAGCTGGGTCAGCACCGACTTGATCCGACTCTCCAGTTCCCAGGCGTTGAGGCTGTCCAGGCGATGGCTGAGGTCCGAGAGCTTCGCCAGCAGTACCGGGTCATCCCCCCGCTCCGCCAGTTGCTCCGAGAGCAGCTCATACTCGCGGATCGCCTGCACCTTCTCGCCGCTGTCGGCGAACACCTGCTCGAGCACCGTGCGCCCGGGGTCCATCTCCGGCTGCTGAGGCACGTAGACCACCCGCGCATCGGGGTGGATGCGCAGCGTGCCGCCATCCGGCGACTCCTGCCCGGCGATGATCCGCAGCAGGGTCGACTTGCCCGAGCCGTTGGTGCCGATCAGGCCGATGCGATCGCCCTCCCCCAGGTTGAGGGTGACATCCTTGAGCAGTTCCTTGATGCCGAAGTCCTTGCGGATTCCCTCCAGCTGCACCCAGGCCATGGTTTCGCGTCTCCGTCAGAGGGGCTTGTGGGCGGGCAGACCCACCGCCCGGGGGTAGTGCTTGGGCGTGCTCTCGATCTTGCGCACCCAGAGGCAGTGGCGGGCCGCGCCGGTCAGGGGCAGTTCGAAGGCGTCGACGCCCTCCAGTTCACCCCCCAGCACTTCCAGGGCCCGTTCCAGCTGGGCCTCCTCGGCTTCGCTCCACTGGCCCCGGTAGAGCACCGCCAGCCCGCCCAGCTTGAGCAGCGGCAGGCAGTATTCGGCGCAGGCAGTCACCGGACCCACCGCCCGGATCGTCGCCAGATCGAACTGGGCCCGGCGCTGGCGTCCGGCTTCCTCGGCCCGGCCCACCCAGGTGCGGACGTTGGGCAGCTCCAGTTCGGCGATCAGGCCATCGAGGAAGGCCAGCTTCTTGCGGGTGGAGTCGAGCAAGGTCACCTGGGTGCCGGGCAGGGCGATCGCCGCAGGCATACCCGGAAAACCGCCGCCGGTGCCGATGTCGATCAGGCTGCCAGGCTCCTCCGGGTTCTCCAGCAGCGGCCCCAGTCCGCGCAGGGAATCCCAGAGGTGCTTCTCCCAGAACTCCTGCGGTTCGACGATGCGGGTAAGGTTGAGGCCCTTGTTGGTCTCGGTCAGGGAGCGGAACAGCTGCTCGAACCGCGCCAGCTGGGTCGCGTCGGGCTGCCAGCCCAGGCTCTCCCGGGCTGAGGCGAACAGATCCGAAAAGGTCATCAGTAGCGGCTCTCGTCGTAGCGGTCGTAGTCGTCGCGGCGGCGCTGGCTCTCGATCTGGCGGATGATCCGCTGGGCCACGAACTGGAACAGATCCCGCTTCAGGTAGGGATAGTCACTCACCCAGATGTCCTTCTGCGGCAGGTAGACATCGGTGTACTTCTCGATCCGGCCCAGGCGCGGGTCGTTGGAGAGCACCACCATCTGGGCCAGCATGCCCCGCCGAATCCCCTTGTGTTCCTTCTTCAGCGGCACCCGGAAGCGGGCCTGGAAGCCGTTCTCATCCTCCAGCTCCAGGTTGAGCATCGTTTCCAGCTTGTCGATCAGCACCAGCCGACCGGTCTTATCGACGGTCTCCTCAGTGCCGACCTTGCGATCGCTGCGGAAGACATCGACGACTTCCCCTTCCCAGAACCCGGCGTAGCGGTAGCCCCGGAACTCCCGGTTGCGCCAGCTGGCCTGGCAGACCGGCCACCAGTACCAGAACAGGCCGGTGACGAGCCCCACAATCAGGGCCACGGACTCGAGGTCCGGCAGGAAACTGCCGATGGCGATCGCCACAACAATCCCGATCACCGCCACCAGCAGCCGCTGCAGAAAGTCCTGGGGGCTACCCCAGTAGTAGCGGTACTGCTCCCCGGTGGCGATCGCCGGGATTACCTGCTTGAAGCTTTCGTCCGTGAGGGGAACGAGCATGGCCTAGTCGAGCACCTTATCGAGACCGTAGACCAGACCGCTGAGCTGGCGCACCCGGCGGATACAGTGGAGCACCCCGGGCATGTAGCAGCCCCGGTCCATAGCATCGTGGCGCAGGGTGTAGATTTCGCCGGGGGAGCCGAACAACACCTCCTCGTGGGCCACCAAACCGGGCAGGCGAACGCTGTGGATGCGGATGTTCTCGGGACCGAGAGCCCCCCGGGCACCGGCCATGCTCTCGGTTTCCTTCACCTTGGGCGGGTTGAAGGTCTTGCCCAGCTCCGCCAGGGTCTGGGCGGTCTTCAGGGCCGTACCGCTGGGCGCATCCGCCTTCTGGTCGTGGTGCAGCTCGATGATTTCGACGTGGTCGTAGAAGCGGGAGGCCTGCACCGCCGCCTGCATCAGCAGCACCATGCCGATGCTGAAGTTGGGCACCACCAGTACCCCGACACCCGCCTTCTCGGCGAACTCGCCCAGTTCCTGCAGCTGGTCGGGGGTGAGACCGGTCGTGCCGACCACGGGCCGGACGCCGTAGGCGATCGCCTTGCGCACATTCTCGTAGATACAGTCCGGATGGGTAAGGTCCACCACCACCGGCACTTCCCGCTCCTGGGAGGCGAGGCAGAGCAGCCCCTCCAGGTCGGTGGTCACCGGCACGTCGATGGCACCGATGCCGCAGATTTCGCCGATATCCTGGCCTTCCCACTCCCGACGGCGAGCCACCGCCCCGAACAGGACCAGATCCTCAGCCGCCTCGACAGCCTTGACCGCTTCCCGGCCCATCTTGCCGGTAGCACCATTGATCACGACGGGAATCGGTTGAGCCATAGCCTTGGAAGTACGGGCCAGAGTCCAGCTTAACGGCTCGGGCTAGTCGCTTTCCTGCAGCACCAGGGGCAGGTTCGCCTCCATCGCCAGCAGCTCATCCCGATGCGCCTTGACCCACAGCTGACTGCCCTGGTCCGCCGGTTCGAAGACCAGATCTACCGCTTCCTCGCGGCGGGCCCGCTGCCAGTAGAGCCGCCCCGCTACCGGGGCTCCGGCCACCAGCACCAAACCACCACTGCCCAGGGCGGGCAGGGCCATATCCAGCACCAGCCCGAGGCAGAGCAACCCCGCCGCCGCCATCAGCGAGACAAAGCCGCAAAGAAAGACACTCGGGGCCACCAGACCGACAAAGCGAGCCGTGCGGGCCTCGGCGTCACTGACCTCCAGGCGGTAGGCTCGACCTTCGAAATACTGCTGCAGCTCCGCCACCAGCGGACCGGGCTCACGCTCGCTGCGGTAGCGGGCCTGGGTCGTGCGATCGCGGAAGGAGCCGCGAACGAAGAACACCAGTCCGATGGCCATCAGGATGGTGATGAAGAAAATCGACGGCAGCGTCGCGTCAGCCATGGGCAGCAGGTTCAGGCAGCAGATCCCACTCTAGGAGATCGGCAGGGGGACCGAGAGGCCCCCTCGATGCTCAACTGGTCGGAGCCATCAGCCCCACCCGCTTGCGGGCGTACTGCTGCCAGAGTTCGGCCAGTTCCCGGGCGCGATCGCCCCATTCCGGATTGATCTGGTACATGCGGCGGGGCCGACCCCGACCTTCCACCTTCCGCCAGTAGCCCTGGACCGTCTGCTCGTCCTCGAGGAACTTGAGCGCGGTATAGAGCACTGTGTCCGAGAGCCGGTAGTAGGGATAGTGCTGTTCCAGCAGCAGAATCAGTTCCGTGCCGTAGGAGTCTTCCTGCAACAGGACCGACAGGACGTAGCAGACCGCCAGTTCCTTGTTCAGGTAGTGCGGCGGCGGATCACGGAAAAAACGGTAGATATCGTCGAAGTTCATCATCCTGACTCCCGCTGGGTGAGGGCGGTCACACCAACAGAGCGTCGATTCCGGAGTGACGACATCCGGAAACCCCGGCCTGCTGGCGGGTTGGTCGAACTGACACCTCACACCTGAGGTTCGCGCCGGAGATTACCGAGTTGGGGTGAACGGGCGCGGGGTAAACCTGGCGATGAGCGGGGCATGACCGAGGCCATAGGAAACGCTCACCTTACAATTCATTCTAGACAGGGAAATTCCTCAACTACCACCCCGTCTGCCGTCCTTGCCCAGGCGGTCACCGGCCGGTGACCGGTGATCCCCATGACTCCTAGCGATTTCGCCCTGTTCGATCAGGACATCGACACTGCGCTGCTGGAGCGCTACCTGCAGTCGTCGCACCTGGCGGTGGACACCGAAACCATGGGCCTGATTCCCCACCGCGATCGCCTCTGTCTGGTACAGCTGTGCAATGACGAGGGCTTCGTCAGCTGTGTGCGCATCGCCCGCGGCCAGCGCATCGCCCCCAATCTGCAGCACCTGCTGGAAGCGGAGTCCGTGCTGAAGATCTTCCACTTCGCCCGCTTCGACATCGCCACCCTGCGCTTCCATCTGGGCATCCGCGTGCAGCCGCTGTTCTGCACCAAGATCGCCAGCAAGCTGGCACGCACCTACAGCCCCCGCCACGGCCTCAAGGACCTGCTCCAGGAAGTGGCCAAGGTGGAGCTGGACAAGAAAGCCCAGAGTTCCGACTGGGGTAATGCGGCGAACCTGAGTGCTGAGCAGCTGGCCTACGCCGCCAATGACGTGCGCTACCTGATTCCCGCCGCCCGGACGCTGCGGGAGATGCTGGAGCGGGAAGACCGCTGGGACCTGGCCGCGGATTGCTTCCGCTGCCTACCGACCATCGCCGAGCTGGATCTGAACCTGTTCAACAACGTCTTCGAGCACTAGAGCGGCGGCAGCTGCTCGAGATCCCGGCGGCGGACAGCGGCGTTGAGCTGGGCGGGCGTGAGCCCACAGGCCGAGCCCACCTGTTCAGCCCGACGGACCGTGCGGGCGATCGCCTCGGCCGGGACCTGCCGCCGCGCCCGTTCAGCCTCCCAGAGCACAACACTGAACGCCTCGGCGTGCTCACGGTCGTAGTAGAGGGTCTGCCCCGAAAAGCCGGGCTGACGACCGTTGAACTCGGTCCAGACGGCCTCGACCCGGCGCCAGCAGTCGAGCTGAGCGGGGGCGACACGCTGCACCAGCACCTCGGCGTGGGAGGTGACCGCCAGCGCGGACAGGGGCCAGAGGGCGATCGCCAGCAGCAGCCCCACCAGATAACGAAGCGTAGCGAAATACATTTCTGCGACTGGGCTCTGGGGTAATTTATTTACTCAGCAACGGGTTTTCGGATCTCCCATGCGCCAAGTCAATTTTGTCGTCATCTTCGTCATCAGCCTCGCCCTAGTGCTGTTCGGCCTGGAGAACACGGAGACGGCCACCATTCACATCTACGGCGACGTGCAGCTGTCGGCGCCTCTGTGCGTGGAGCTGATTCTGGCTGCGGGCATCGGCGCGGTTCTGGCCTGGGTGTTCTCGGTCTGGACCGGGCTGCAGCGCAAGGTTCAGGCCCAGGCAGCGGATGAGAAAGTTCAGGCCCAGGAAATCGAAATCCAGGAACTGCGCCAGGATGTCGCCCGCTACAAAGCGGAAGTGGAACAGCAGAAACTGCTGCCGTCGGCCTCCAGCAATAGCTGACGCTCCACGCCCATGAGCCAGATCAACTGGCCCGACGCCCTGGTTCCACTGCTGCTGCTCTTGTGCATTGTCGCCGCAGCGGTATACTTTGGTCGCTCGGCGCGTCCCTAGCGGCGAAGGACCTTCCCGCCTATGTCTTCTGCGGCCCGCGATGCCATTGCCCTGCTGATCGAAATGGCGGAGCGGGGTGAGATCGACCCCTGGGATGTGCAGGTGATTACGGTCATCGACCGCTTTCTGACGGAACTTCAGGCCCGGGAAGATGACCTTCCCCTGGTCAGCGCTTTCAGCCGCAGCCGCTACGAAGCCGATCTCTCCAACTCCGGTGAGGCGTTTCTCTACGCCTCGATGCTGGTCTACTTCAAGGCCGACTCCCTCACCCGCACCGCGATTCCCGAACCGGAACCGCTGGAGGGCATGGAGGAGTTTGTCGACAGTTTCGAGGATCTGGCCACCAGCCCCAGCAGCAGCCTGCCCCGCAACCTGGAGCTGCAGCTGCGCCGCCGCGCCGCCGCCCTGCCCCCCCGCCAGCGCAAGGTGACCCTGACCGAGCTGATCGAGCAGCTGGAGAAGATGGCCGTCGCCCTGGAGTCGGACGGCAACCGCAGTCGGGTGCGCCAGCCCAAACCCCAGCCCCGCCGTCAGGCCGCCAAGGCGATCGCCCAGCTAGCCCACCAGGAGAATCTGGCGGAAACCGCCGCCGCCCTGGGGGACTTCCTGCGAGAGAACTGGCTGCGCATTGCCCGTGGTGCCGAGTGGCTGGACTTCGAGGATCTAGTCCAGGCCTGGGGCGACAGCCAACCCCAGCAGGGTCTGGATGGCGATCGCGTCGGCGTCTTCTGGGCCCTGCTCTTCCTCTGTGCTCAATCTCAGGTGGAACTGCAGCAGGAGGAGCTGTTCGGTCCCCTGGCCATCCGCTGTCTGGCGGTGGGAAACGAGACCTGGCAACCCAGTCTGGAACTGGCAACGGTCTAGATAACCGAACCCCCTTTCCGGACCCCTTCTGATACCATTTGGGCACTCACCCGGCCCCTGGCCGAGAACGGATTTATTTTTGCAACTATGAAAGCGATGATTCTGGCTGCCGGGAAAGGGACCCGGGTTCGCCCGATTACCTACACCATCCCCAAGCCGATGATTCCGATCCTGCAGAAGCCGGTGATGGAGTTTCTGCTGGAACTGCTGCGCAAGCACGGGTTCACCGACATCATGGTGAACACCAGCCACCTCGCCTACGAAATTGAGAGCTACTTCCGGGACGGCCAGCGCTTCGGCGTGCAGATCGGCTATTCCTTCGAGGGCCGGATCGAAGATGGTGAACTGATCGGGGACGCCCTCGGCTCTGCCGGAGGGATGAAACGCATCCAGGACTTCAACCCCTTCTTCGATGACACCTTCGTCGTCCTCTGCGGCGACGCGCTGATCGACCTCGACCTGACCGAGGCCGTGCGCTGGCACAAGGCCAAGGGCTCTCTGGCGACGATTGTCATGAAGGAGGTGCCCCGGGACGAGGTCTCCAGCTACGGGGTGGTGGTCACCGACGCCGATGGCCGCATCCAGGCTTTCCAGGAGAAGCCCGCAGTTGAGGAGGCCCTCAGCACCAGCATCAACACCGGTATCTACATCTTCGAACCGGAAATCCTCGACTACATCCCCTCGGGCGTGGAGTTCGACATCGGCGGCGACCTCTTCCCCAAGCTGGTGGAGATGGGAGCCCCCTTCCATGGCATCGCCATGGACTTCGAGTGGATCGACATCGGCAAGGTGCCGGACTACTGGCAGGCCATCCGCAGCGTTCTGCTGGGCGAAGTGAAGAACGTCGCCATCCCCGGCCATGAGGTGCGTCCGGGGGTCTACACCGGCCTCAACGTCGCCGCCAACTGGGACAAGGTGGATATTCAGGGGCCGGTCTACATCGGCGGCATGACCAAGATCGAGGACGGTGCCCGGATCATCGGTCCGGCGATGATCGGCCCCAACTGCCACATCTGCAGCGGCGCCACCGTCGACAACAGCGTCATCTTCGAATACTCGCGCCTCGGGGCCGGAGCCCGACTGGCGGACAAACTGGTGTTTGGCCGTTACTGCGTCGACAAGACCGGTACCGCCATCGATGTCCAGGCAGCCGCCCTCGACTGGCTGATCACCGACAGTCGCCGCACCGAGTCGGTGCAGCCCTCGGCCGAGCACCAGGCGATCGCTGACCTGCTAGGCACCGACGTGATCGGCTTCCCCGGCACCCCGGTCCGCGCCGCCATCTGAGCTGGCGGCTGAGCCTGACGTTTCGGGTTCAGCCCTCCCAATCCGCCTTCAGCTGGGCGTAGAGCGCTTTGAAGTGCTTTTGCTGGCGGTTGTGATCGACGATCGGGGCGGGATAATCACCTCGCAGGATCGGCGCCAGCTCGCCACTGAGCAGTTCCACCGTGCTGCGCCGGGCCAGTTCCGGCAGCCAGCGACGGATGTACTCAGCCTCGGGGTCGAACTTCTTCGCCTGGGTGGCGGGGTTGAAGATCCGCAGCGGTTTCGGGTCCATGCCACTGCTGGCACTCCACTGCCAGCCGCCGTTGTTGGCCGCCAGATCGCCGTCCACGAGCCGCTGCATAAAGTAGCGCTCGCCCCAGCGCCAGTCGATGATCAGGTCCTTGACCAGGAAGCTGGCGACGATCATCCGGCAGCGGTTGTGCATCCAGCCGGTTTCGTTGAGCTGGCGCATGGCGGCATCGACGATCGGCACGCCGGTGCGACCCTCGCACCAGGCTCGGAAGCGCCGCTCGTCGTTCTCCCAGGGGAAGTGCTTCCAGAGAGGCCGGTAGGGACCATCCGCCAGTTCCGGAAAATGCCAGAGGGCGTGCTGGTAGAACTCACGCCAGGCCAGTTCCTGCTGCCAGACGCGGATGCTGGCGCGGCCTTCCTCGCTGCGACTGAGGTCGGCGGCAGTCTCGGCCTGCTGCCAGGCCCGGCGGATGCCCAGACAGCCAACCTGCAGAGCCGCACTGAGTCCTGAGGTACCGGGCTCAGCAGGAAAGTTGCGGCCGGGTTCATAGGTGGCGATCGCCCCATCGCAGAACCGCGCCAGCTGCTCCCGGGCCGCCGTCTCTCCGGGCTCAAAGGGCAGATCCCTCTCCCAGGTCAGACCCAGTTGGGTCAGTGTCGGCAGGGGCTGCTGGGGAATCCGTCGCAAGCTCGGCAGCGCTGTCTCCACCGCAGTCCAGTCGATCGGCGGCACCCCGAACGCCGCCGGAGCCGACAGAGGATCGTCCTTGGGCTTACCCTGCAGGTTCTTCCAGAAGGGGCCGTAGACCGTGTAGGGGTTGCCGTTACCGGACCGAATCGCCTCCGGATCGTGCAGCAGCTGGTCCCAGCTGTGGTGGACCGTCACGCCATCCCCGCCCAGGGCCTGCTCGACGGCGGCATCCCGCTGACGGGCGTAGGGCTCGACATCCCGATTCCAGACCACCCGGGCTGCCCGCAGGTGGTGGGCCAACCGGGGCAGCAGTTCCACCGGATTGCCCTGGAGCAGCAGCAGTTGCCCGCCCTGCTGCCGGTAGCGACGGGCCAGATCCGCCAGCGCCCCCAGCAGGAAGGCCACCCGCACCGGCGCAATATCCGGGGCCGTGAGAATCGCCGGGTCGAGGCAGAACACCCCCAGGGTGGTCGGGTCAGCTGCCACTGCCGCCGCCAGGCCACGGTTATCGTCCAGCCGCAGGTCGCGCCGGTGCCAGAACAGAGTCGTCATCGGTGAGTCAGCTCAGATGGGGCCGGGCCAGGAAGAAACCGGTGACGGTCTTGGCATCGACCCCCTCACCCCGCAGAATCGCAGCTTCCAGCTCTACGGGAGTGAGCAGCACCACCTCGATGTCCTCGTCCTCATCGCCGTCCGGTGGGTTGTCGAGGGGGGTGAGTCCCTGGGCCAGATAGGCGTAGATCACCTCATCGGAGTAGCCGGGGCAGATGAAGAAGTCGCCCAGGTGGGTCCAGCGGTCGGCCCGGTAGGCTGTCTCCTCCTCGATTTCCCGCCGGATAGTCTCCGCTGGATCCTCACCGACCTCGACGGTCCCGGCCGGGAATTCCAGCAGCCATTGCTGGGTGGCAAAGCGGTACTGGCGCACCAGTACCAGCCGCCCGTCGTCGGTCACCGGCACGGCCATTGCACCGCCGGGGTGACGCACACAGGCCCACTCGCCCTCGACCCCGTTGGGCAGCCGCATCCGGTTGGACTCGAAGCTGAACTTGCGGGCCTTGTAGAGGAAGCGCGGTTCGAGCAGTTGCGGCGGCTGGGGACCAGTCATAGCAGCAGGGGTCGCAGAAGACCGTTACATCCTATCGGACCCGTCCACCATCGCTCCGTCGAGGAAGTCCGTCAGCCACTGCTTCAGGTGCCAAGTGGCCCGGCAGTCATCCTCGTTGTAGATCAGGATGCGCTCCAGGTGGCGGCGATCGCCGCTGTTCAGCCAGTGGTCGTACCAGCTGATCGACTCCGCCCCGTTGGCCTCGTCATCCCGCCAGTCGAACCCCAGCCAGCGGGCCAGGTGCTTGAGGGCATAGCTCTCCACCGGCAGGGTCACCGACTGCACCACCGCCGCATGCAGGTCGACCATGCGCTGGCGGATGCGCTCCACCCGCTCCGGCTCGGTGCCGAAGCGATCGCCCAGCTTGCGCAGGCTGCTGACCTCGAAGTCGCAGAAGTGGAAGATCGGGGCCCGGTCGAAGCGTTCGAACAGGTCCAGCAGCCCCTGCCAGGCCTCGGCCTCCGCCTCCGGCTGCTCCGCCAGCAGCGGCCGGAAGTGGCTGCGATCGCCCTCCACCACCAGCACCCCGTGCAGGTAGGCCAGATCCCGCTCCGGTTCCGCCTCAATATCGAAGTAGAGCTCCAGGGGCTGGCGCGGTAGGACGAAGGCAGGGGCACCATGCTGAATCGGCTGACCCGAGAGCGTCGATCGGGCCTGACGGATCAGCTTGCGGCCAACCCCATCCTCCAGGCCCTCGAACTGCTCCAGCCAGTCGCTGTCCGCCGCCGCCAGCTCCGCCAGGGCCGTTACCCCCAGCTCACTCAGGAGCTCGTAGCGCCGCTCCGAAACGCCCGGCAGCAGACAGAGATGGTTCACAGCCCGGGCCTGGGCATAGCAGTCACTGTGCCACTGGCAGAGGGAACAGCGCTTGCGGGCAATGAACGGCTCCGGCGGCTGATTGCGGCGCAGCAGCGATCGCCACAGGGGCAGCACCTCCCGCAGTTGCTCCAGCCGCAGGTCCAGATTCACCCGGCACAGCCCCTTCTGGCGCAGCAGCAGCCACGCCTCCCGGGGCCGCAGGCCCTGGTTCTGCTCCAGCAGCAACGCCGCCAGGGCCACCTGCAGACCGTATTCAGGTTTGGGCGATTTGCCCAGCTTGATCACCAGCGGCACGTAGTGCCAGTCGCCCCACCAGGAGCGACCCGGCTGGCGCAGCAGCAGGTCCGGGCGGGCCTCCAGGGTGACGCCCTCGGCCTCGCCCTGGAGCCATCCCCCGGCGATCGCCGCCACCCCATCCTTCATCAGTGCCAGGGTCTCCGCTGCGGCCCCAGCCGGGTCCCGCGCCGTCACGGCCACCGGGTCGTAGGCCGCAGCTGCCTCCGCCCGATGCTGACGGCTGTCGCGCCCCAGCTTCAGCAGATACTCGCTCGGCGGTTCCCGGCGGCTGGGGTCGCCGTAGGCCTCCAGCCAGCTGCGGCGGGGGCAGCGCAGGAAGTCGAACAACTGTTCGTCGCTGAGGCGCAGACTCATCGGCGTTGGGGCTGCAGAGCGTCGCTCAGGCCCTCACCCAGCAGCGACAGCGCCACCACCAGACCGGTCATCGCCAGACCGGGGAACAGCGCCGTCCACCAGATGCCGGTGGGCAACGCCGCCAGCGCCTGCTTGAGGTCATAGCCCCACTCGGGAATCTCCTCGGGAATCCCCAGCCCCAGGAACCCGAGGCTGCCGAGGATCAGCACGGCATCGGCGGCGTTGATTGTGAACAGCACCGGAATGCTCTGGACGACATTGCCGAACAGATACTTCCGCAGGATGTGAACCGGCGAAGCCCCCAGGGCCTGGGCCGCCTCGACATAGACCTCGTTGCGCACGCTCAGGGTCTGGCTGCGCACCAGCCGGAAATACTGGGGCACGTAGGCGATCGCCAGAGCAATGGCCGCATTGGGGATCCCCCGCCCGACCACGAAGGCCAGGGTCACCGACAGCAGCAGCCCCGGCAGAGTGTAGAGGGTGTCCATCAGGAACACCAGCAGCCGGTCCACCGTACCGCCGAAGTAGCCACTGACCATGCCCAGGGGGACGCCGAGCAGCAGACTGAGGCCGGTGCCGAGCAGCACCACCAGCAGCGCCACCCGCGTCCCGAACAGCGTGCGGGCGAAGACGTCATAGCCCTGGCGGGTGGTGCCGAACCAGTGCTCCCAGGAGGGCGGCTGGTGAATCGGATTGAGCAGCGCCTCGCTCGGGTCCTGCAACCAGCCCCAGGACTGGAGCAGCGGGCAGAGCAGGGCGATCGCCACGTAGATCAGCGTCAGCCCCCAGCCGATCCGGCTGAAGCGCTCGGTCACCGTCCGGGCGGGGGCGAACAGGTTGGGCAGGGCAGGCAGGCGCACAGGACCGACGGGAGTTTCCGCCAGTCTAGCGGAGCCGCCGCCCCACCCCGACCCTCAGACCAGCAGCGGCTCCAGGGCGGCCCGGTAGTCGCTCTTCATCTTCACGCCCTTGAACTCGCCCACCTTGGCTTTGTCCTTGAAGATCTGCACCGTCGGCGTGCCGGTGATGCCCCCGGCCTGGGCAATTTCCGGGTCTTGCTCGATATCGATCAGCACGTACTTGATCCGGCCCGTGAACTCCTCATCCACCAGCTTCTGGAGAATCGGCTTGAGGCTGCGGCAGGGCCCGCAGGTAGGCGACGTGTAGAGCACCAGAATCGGCTGGGCGGTCTCGTGGTAGAGCTTGCGCAGGGCATAGCCACCGACAAAGCAGGTGGCCTCCGGGTCGAAGTTCGCCGAGGTCGTCACCACCGGACCACTGGGGGTCGCAGGCGCAGCCGGTGCTGCTGTCTCCGTGGCCGCCGGAACCTCGGTCTTTACTTCCTCGCCCAGGCCCCGGGCCGAGAGCCAGCGTTCCGCCAGCAGCGCCGCCATGCAGCCGGTGCCCGCCGCCGTGATCGCCTGGCGGTACTCGTGGTCCTGGACGTCCCCGGCCGCAAACACCCCATCGACAGAGGTCGCCACGGAGTGACCGCTGGTGCGGATGTAGCCGACCTCATCCAGGTCGATCTGGCCCTGGAACAGCTGGGTGTTGGGGGTGTGACCGATAGCGTAGAACAGGCCACCCACCGCCAGATCCCGGATGGCGCCGGTGACCGTATCCCGCAGGCGCAGACCCTCCAGCAGCTCGCCGCCGAAGGCATCATCAACCCCGGTATTCCAGTGAACGGTGATCCGGGGGTGAGCCAGCACCCGGTCCGCCATCGCTTTGCTGGCCCGCAGCTGGTCGCGGCGCACCAGCAGGTGCACGTGGCTGCCGTACTTGGTCAGGTAGACCGCTTCCTCGGCAGCGGTGTCGCCACCGCCGACCACCGCCAGCTCCTTGCCGGTGAAGATCGGCGCCGCCCCATCACAGATCGCGCAGGCGGAGATTCCGGCGTTCCAGAATTTCTCTTCGCTGGGCAGCCCCAGGCGACGGGCCGTGGCCCCAGTGGCGATGATCACGCTGTGGGCCAGCACCTCGCGCTCGGTCGAACGGATGCGGAAGGGCCGCTGACTGAAGTCCGCCTCGACCACGTCCTCAGTCACCAGTTCCGCACCCCAGCGCACCGCCTGGGCCTTCATCCGCTCCATCAGCTGCGGGCCGGTGACACCCTCGGGGAAACCGGGGAAGTTCTCCACCTCGGTGGTAGTCATCAGCTGACCGCCGGGAATGCCGCCCGCCTGCAGCCCCTCAAACATGAAGGGCTTGAGATTGGCCCGGGCCGCATAGATCGCAGCGGTATACCCCGCCGGACCGGAGCCGATGATCACCACATTTTCCACAGCCATGGGTCAAAACAAACTCATAACGACTTCATTTTAGGGCCTGCACTGTGGCATGAGCAGTGTCGAGACCATCCCACGCCGCCGTCAGCCCGCGAATTCGTAGTCGGAAGCTGCCTGCACGGCCCAATCGCCATCGCCCCGGAATTCCAGCACCCGGTCGTGGAAGTCCCGCAGGGTAGGCCGGTGGCCGACGCTCAGGTAGGTGATGTCGAGGTCCCGCAGCAGGGCATAGACCATCCGCTCGGTGACCACATCCAGGGCGCTGGTGCTCTCGTCGAGGATCAGCGTGCGGGGTTTGGTCAGCAGTACCCGGGCAAAGGCCAGCCGCTGCTGTTCGCCCAGGGAGAGGGTGCGGGGCCAGTCCTCCTCGACGTCGAAGCTGCCGTAACGCTCCAGCAGGTGACCCAGCTTGACGCGCTCCAAGGCTTCCTGCAGTTCAGCATCGCTGTATCGGGCCGGGTCATTGGGGTAGACCAGTTGCTCCCGCAGGCTGCCCAGCAGCATGTAGGGCTTCTGGGGCAGGAACATGATTTCGTGGATCGGCGGCCGGTGGATGATACCGCTGCCGGTGTCCCAAAGCCCGGCGATCGCCCGCAGCAGCGAACTCTTGCCGCAGCCGCTGGGGCCGACCACCAGCAGGCGCTCGCCCGGTTGCAGTTCCAGGCTGAGATCGCGCAGCAGCAGCCGATTCTGGTCAGGGATGAGCAGGGTCACATGGTCGAGGGACAGGCGATCGCCCCGTTCGGTGCGGATGCGCTGATCCAGGGGCAGTCGCTCGGTGCCCTCCATCACGTGCTCGAAGCTGCCGAGACGGTTCACCCCGGCCGAGAAACGGGAAATCGCCTGGATCTGGTTGGTGATGATCGACAGCGAGGAGAGGATCAGCGAGTAGGCCAGTTGGGCCTGACCGATCGCCCCGAAGTCCATCTTGCCGCTGAAGAACAGCGGTACCACGATCAGGTAGGGCGGGATGCGCGAGAAGTAGTCGTACATCCGCTGGTAGACCGACAGCGACGTATTCCAGACGATCAGCTTGTCGTAGTTACGGACCGCCGAGTCGAGGCGGTCGGTCACCTGACCCCGCTCCTGGCCCTCACCACGGTAGAAGGCGATCGACTCGGCGTTGTCGCGCACATGCACCATGCCGTAACGGAAATCCGCTTCGTAGCGCAGCTGGTCGAAGTTGATGCGGATCAGCTTGCCGCCAGCAATCACCGCAATCAGCGTCCCCACCAGGGTGTAGCCCAGCAGGCCCAGGGTGAGCTGGGTCGAGATCGACAGCAGCACCGCCGTGAAACTGATCAGGGTCAGCACCGAGTCGAAGATGTCGATCAGGAAGGTGAGGGTCTGCTCGGTGAAGGCCTTGACGTCCTCGGTGATCCGCTGGTCCGGGTTATCGATATCGGTATCGACGGAGTTGGAATCGAGCTTGTAGTAGACCCGGTTGGCGAAGTAACGCTTGATGAAATCGTCGCTGAGCCATTTGCGCCAGAGCAGGCCTAGCTTTTGAGGCAGGTAGAACAGCCCCGCCCGGATCGGTAGGGCGAAGCAGAGGCTGACAACGTAGATGCCGAGGAACTTCCAGAATTCGTTTTCCTGCTTGGCAATCAGGCTGTTGTCCAGCAGGCGCGACAGGAAGGTGATGCCGACGTTGATGCTGTTGATCGCGAACAGCAGGAAGATCAGCACCCCCAGCAGCACCCAGGGCCGCCAGCGCTGCTGCAGCTGCTTGCGGCAACCGGCAAAAGCCCCCAGCCCCACGGCCAGAGCCAACCCTGCCACCTTCGGCCAGGAGGAATTAAGCCAGCCATTGACGTTCGTGGTCAGGGGAACGGTGATCGGATCGCAGAAGGGTGGCAGCACCAGATCCGCGAGTTTCACCAGTCCCAGGTAGGCAAAGAAGGCGACACTGATCGAGATCAGCAGCACCGCCACCAGCAGCAGGGCGAAGCGCCAGCGCCCCCCTTTCTCCAGCGGGAAGAAGTAGGGCTGGGCAATATCGATGAAGCTGTTCCAGAGCGCGCGGTCGAAGCGGAATCCGCGCTGCTGGGCTTTGGCCTCGGCCATCGGCTGTCTCACGCTCAGTCAGTCGATTTCACATTAACAAAGACACGCTGCAGCCAAGCCCGCTCTCCATCGTCACTCCAGGCGATTCTCACAGGAGCTTCAAGGTTATCGCTGACAGCGCTCAGCAGGGCTCCCACCCGCTCCACCACGGCCCGGGGCAAGTCTCCCCGACAACCCGGCTGCGGTCGCCAGCGATCCTGCTCGTAGCGATAACGATCACAGGGCAGCGATGTCGTCTCCAGACGCTGGCGATCGCCCGGCAGGCCCTCCAGGGTCCGCTCACCACGATCATCCACCGCCGCCCAGCCGCTGCAGCGTTCCGTCAGCAGTGGCTGCAGGGCAATCAGGCCATAGTCCCCGGCGGCATCCGCGGCCAGTGCCGCCTGGATGCGATTCAGCAGGCTGTAGATGCGGGCGGGGAGTGCCGCCGCAGAGGCCGCGATCGCCGTGGCCACCAGGGCGGTGCAGCGGCGACTCCGGTTCAGCACCAGGCCCTGCAGCCGCCAGGACCGCTCGGGCTGTTCCTGCAGGGCTTCCAGCAGCAGCTCCGGATCATGACCCGGCAGCAGCAACCAGGTCGGCGGCACCGCCAGCCCCTGCTGCTGCAGTTGACCGAGGCGTACCCATTCCTCACCCACCTGAGTCGGATCGAGATAGCCATCCAGAGACAGCACCCCCCGGAAGCGCGGCGGGTCAGCGGTATCGTTCGGCAGCAGCCAGGCTGTCACCAGAGCCACCAGGGCAGCGATCGCCACCCGCACCCCGTCGCTACCGTGCAGCAGCGCCGTCAGCAGAGGCAGCAGGGTCAGTCCTGCCAGGGTCGTGGCCCGGGCCTGACGCAGCAGCAGATAGACCCCCTCCAGGAGCAGCAACGCCAACGGCACCACCAGGGGATCGACGAGCAGCCACCCCGCCCACAGCGAGAACAGCGGCAGAGGACGGGCCCGTAGGGACGCCAGACCCAGCAGGGGCAGCAGCACCGTCAGCGACCAGGGAGAGTCGGGCCAGGTGAGCCGGAACAGCCACACGGGCAGCAGGCCCTGCAGGGCTTCGAGGGCGATCGCCAGCAGACTCCAGCCGAGATAGTTGCGCTCCAGCAGCCGTCGGGGATCCATCAGCGTCTGTCCCGACCGACGCGGAGCACCCAGGCGCCTCAGCAGCACCTCCCCCGGTCCGAACCAGCCGCATACGGCTGCCAGCACATACCCCAGAACCGCTAGCATCCTCACCCTCCGATAACCACACAAAACACCGTAGCCCCCGGCATCGGAGGCTACGGCATGAAAAAAGGCCCCCGAAGGAGCCTTTT
>CAWUMD010000001.1:0-39169 GCA_963923365.1 uncultured bacterium | reverse complement strand
TAGCCCCCGGCATCGGAGGCTACGGCATGAAAAAAGGCCCCCGAAGGAGCCTTTTTTCAGAGTTTCAACTCAGACCGATTAGCCGTTGATGGCAGGGGCGGTCAGAGCAACCGGGGTGGCTTCGCCAGCGGCCAGGTCGAGGGGGAAGTTGTGAGCGTTACGCTCGTGCATCACTTCCATACCCAGGTTGGCGCGGTTCAGCACGTCAGCCCAGGTGGGCAGCACCTTGCCCTGGGAATCCAGGATCGACTGGTTGAAGTTGAAGCCGTTCAGGTTGAACGCCATGGTGCTGATGCCCATGGAGGTGAACCAGATGCCGATCACAGGCCAGGCAGCCAGGAAGAAGTGCAGGCTACGGCTGTTGTTGAAGGAGGCGTATTGGAAGATCAGACGACCGAAGTAACCGTGGGCAGCCACGATGTTGTAGGTCTCTTCTTCCTGACCGAACTTGTAGCCGTAGTTTTGGCTTTCGGTTTCGGTGGTCTCACGCACCAGCGAGCTGGTGACCAGAGAACCGTGCATTGCGGAGAACAGGGAGCCGCCGAACACACCTGCAACACCCAGCATGTGGAAGGGGTGCATCAGGATGTTGTGCTCAGCTTGGAACACCAGCATGAAGTTGAAGGTGCCGGAGATGCCCAGGGGCATACCGTCAGAGAAGGAGCCTTGGCCGATCGGGTAGATCAGGAACACGGCGGTAGCAGCAGCCACAGGAGCGCTGTAAGCAACGCAGATCCAGGGGCGCATGCCGAGACGGTAGGACAGTTCCCACTCACGACCCATGTAGCAGAAAACGCCGATGAGGAAGTGGAAGACGACCAGCTGGTAGGGGCCACCGTTGTACAGCCACTCATCCAGGGAAGCAGCTTCCCAGATGGGGTAGAAGTGCAGACCGATGGCGTTGGAGGAAGGAACAACAGCGCCGGAGACGATGTTGTTGCCGTACAGCAGGGAGCCGGCGACGGGCTCACGGATGCCATCGATGTCCACCGGGGGGGCGGCAATGAAGGCAATGATGAAACAGACGGTTGCGGTCAGCAGCGTCGGGATCATCAGCACGCCGAACCAGCCCACATAGAGGCGGTTTTCGGTGCTGGTCACCCACTCGCAGAACTGCTGCCACGCGCTGCCGCTTTCGCGACGTTGCAGGGTGGTAGTCATGTTCAGGATGAGTTCTGATTGAATATTGCGGGCCTGTTACAACCCACACTCAGAACTCTAAGCAAGAGATTTAGTTTTGTAAAGCGGCTGGGGCAAATTTCTCAGGTTCAGCCGGGCGGCCAGGTCAGGCTGCGGCCACCCAGCAGGTGAATGTGCAGATGGAACACCGTCTGACCGCCGCTTTCACCGGTATTGAGCACCGTCCGGTAGCCATCCGTCAGCCCCTCCTGCTCAGCAATGCGCTTCACAGTCAGCAACAGATGTCCCAGCAGCGACTGATCCTCCCCCTCGGCATCCGCCAACCGCGGGATCGGCTTCTTGGGAATGACCAGGATATGCACCGGTGCCTGGGGCGCGATGTCGCGGAAGGCCAGGCAGAGGGCATCCTCGTAGACGATGTCCGCCGGAATCTCGCGACGGATGATTTTGCCGAACAGCGTGTCGCCGGCCATGGCGTGCTCCCAATTAGGTTCAGGGTCCCTGAAATCCTAGGTCACGACCCGATTCCTGCGGAGCGATTGTCATCGCATCAACGGGGTGATCTCCGCAATTCAACGGGGGTATCTCCACCGTCGGCCTTCCTAGGATCGAGGCACGTTCCGGAGATCCGGCCATGTCCATCAACCCGCTGCCCCCCCGCGCCCCCTGCATCGTGGATCGGGGGATCATCCTCCACCCCCGCGACATGGCCTGTCTGCTGGAGGACCTGGGCCAGGTGCACTACCGCTTCCGGGATGACAGCGTGACTCTGGCCGAGGGTGACGGTTACATCTTTGAAGTGTTTGCGGACCCGCAGCGGGCGACCGTGGTCGCCAACCATGCGCTGTTCCTTAATCTCAGCAGTTTCGACTGGCTGGAGCTGGTCCCGTCCCAGCCCCTCACCCGCCTCGACCTGGTACAGGAAGGTCGGCGGCTGGAGCTGTCTCCCATGGGCCATCGCCGGGACGTGGAGGGCTGGGAAGACACCGCACTACAGGCGATGATGGAAGATCTGCCGGCCTTCAACCGCTTCTGTGAACCGGAGCCGCCGGACCTGCTGTGACCGGAGACGGCATTGAGCACTTTTCACTTTCACCTGGACCATCGCTGCACCCAGACCAAAGCCCGGGTCGGTCGCTTCGACACTCCCCACGGCACCGTCGAAACCCCCCGTTTCATGCCGGTCGGCACCCTGGCTTCGGTCAAGACCGTCGCTCCCGCCCAGTTAGAGCAGACCGGGGCGCAGATGATTCTCTCCAACACCTATCACCTGCATATCCAGCCCGGTGAGGAGATCATCGCCAAGGCCGGCGGCCTGCACCGGTTCATGAACTGGAAGGGGCCCATCCTCACCGACTCCGGCGGCTTCCAGGTTTTCAGCCTTAGCGACCTGCGCCAGATCGACGAGAGCGGTGTCACCTTCCGCTCCCCCCGGGACGGTGCGATCATCCACTTCACGCCGGAACTGTCGATGCGGATCCAGAACCGGCTGGGCGCTGATGTGATCATGGCTTTCGACGAGTGCCCGCCCTACCCGGCCAGCCGTGAGGAAGTGACGGCGGCGGTGGGACGCACCTACCGCTGGCTGGAGCGCTGCATCAGTGCCCACGAGCGCCCTCAGGATCAGGCGCTGTTTCCGATCGTGCAGGGCGGCTGCTATCTGGATCTGCGGGCCGAGGCCGCCCGTCAGCTGGTGGCCCTGGATATGCCCGGCTACGCCATCGGTGGGGTCAGCGTCGGTGAACCGCCGGAGTTCATCCACCGCATCGTCGAGGCAACCACGCCGCTGCTGCCGGAGCACAAGCCGCGCTACCTGATGGGCGTGGGCACCTACCGGGAACTGGCAAAGGCGATCGCCGCCGGGATTGACCTGTTCGACTGTGTCATCCCCACCCGGCTGGCCCGCCACGGCGCGGCTCTGGTGCGGGGCGAGCGCTGGAACCTGAAGAACGCCCAGTTCCGGGAGGACTTCGCGCCCCTGGATGAGGAATGCCCCTGCTACTGCTGCCAGAACTTCAGTCGGGCCTATCTCAATCACCTGATCCGCTCCCGGGAGATCCTCGGCTACACCCTGCTGTCGATCCACAACATCACAGAGCTGGTGCGCTTCACCACCCGCATCCGGGACAGCATTCTGGCCGGGACCTTTAAGGAAGATTTCGCTTCCTGGCTGCAGTCCGAGGAATGAAAAGCCCCATGGTAGGATCAGCCAACCAACACCCCGTATTCGAGTAGGTGGCCTGACCCATGGAAGCGGCTCTGTTCCTGGCGAAACTGCCCGAGGCTTATCAGCTTTTCGATCCCCTGGTCGACGTGCTGCCGGTGATTCCGGTGTTCTTCCTGCTGCTGGCATTCGTCTGGCAGGCAGCCGTCGGTTTCCGTTAATTCCACAGCCGAGATCCGTCGCAGGCGGGGATGGGTCCAGTACCTGTCCCCGCCTGTCGTTTTCGATTGGCCCATAATTAGTAGCTGTAACTCCATCCCAGCGGAAGCCATGGCCCTGATCACCACTGGTGGTACCTTCATCCGTGACCTGGAAACGCATGGCGCCTTGGCCTGCTTCGCACCTCTTGAGGGGGGCTATGAAGGTCGCTACATCCGCCGGGCCCGGGCCCGGGGTTACGAAGCACTCACCTACTCCGCCCGGGGGCTTGGGGATCCGACCCAGTACCTGACGGCCATCCACGGCATCCGTCCGCCCCATCTCGGCAAGCAGAACATCGGCAGAGAAGGAGCGGTCGGCCAGACCCAGTTCGTGCAGCCGATTCTGGCCCCCTTCGACCATCTGCCCAAGGGCAGCAAGGGCGGCATTCTCTGGCTGCTGGAAGGGTACGTCCTCACCCAGCAGGAACTGGCGGCCCTGGTGGCTCTGACCCGCCAGCGCAGCGACCTCAAGGTCGTGATCGAAATGGGGGGTGCCCGCAGCTTCCGCTGGGAACCCCTGAGCAATCTGCTTCAGGCGGCCTAGGTCCAGCCTTCGCCAATGGCCAATCCCGCCCCAGTGGCCGCCCTCCAGGCCGGTCACTGGTTCAAGCTGATCTGCGGCGCCAGCTATCAGCACCTGACCAGCATCCGCAGTCTGGCCCTGGCCTATGCCCTGGCCGGAGCGGACTGTGTTGACGTGGCCGCCGATCCAGCGGTGGTGGCGATCGCACTCCAGGGTCTGGAAGCCGCCAGCCGCCTCTCAGGCCGCCCCCGTCCCTGGCTGATGGTCAGCCTCAACGACGGTGAGGACCCCCACTTTCGCAAGGCCCGCTTCGACCCGGCCCTCTGCCCACCGGAGTGCGATCGCCCCTGCGAACGCATCTGCCCCGCCGATGCGATCGCCGCCGGGGTGCTGGAGGACCGCTGCTACGGCTGCGGCCGTTGTCTGCCGATCTGTCCTCTGGGGCTGATCAGCGCCGACCACCACCAGCATCGGCCCGCCGAGCTGCTGCCCCAACTGCTGGCCCTGGGCATCGAGGCCCTGGAGATCCACACCCAGATCGACCGGGACGCTGAATTCCTGGCCACCCTGGAGCAACTGCGGCCCTGGCTGGGCCAGCTGCAGCTGCTGGCGATCAGCTGCCCAGAGGGGGAAGGGGCGATCGCCTACCTGCAGCGGCTGGCTCCCCGGGTCCAGGGTCTGACGCCCCACCTGCTCTGGCAGGCTGACGGACGGCCGATGAGTGGGGACATCGGTGCGGGCACGACGCTGGCCACCGTTCGCTACGCCGGGCAGGTGCTGAAGCACCAGCTCCCAGGCTATGTCCAGCTGGCGGGCGGCACCAATGCCTATACTGTGGCCAAGCTCCACCAGACCGGCCTCCTGGGCCGGGTCGCCGGAATCGGGTTCGGCAGCTGTGCCCGCACGAATCTGTCGGCTTTACTGGAAGCACTGGAGCACCGCGGCGGCCTGCTCGAAGACCACCCCGATCTGCTCAGCGACGCCGTTCACCAGGCCGGTGAACTCGTCATTCCGCTCAAAACCGCTCCCTCGGCTCCCTGAGCTGTGCTGCTGTGTCCGCAACCCTCAATACCCAGACCGCCGTCCGCGAACGTACCGTCGTGGACGATCTCGACCAACTGCTGGCGGTTCTGCCTCCCGACCTGAAGGACCGCCTCGACCAGCACCCCCGCCGCGACCAGCTGGTGGAGGTGGTGATGGACCTGGGCCGCAAACCCGAAGCCCGCTTCCCCGGTAGTGCCGAAGACCTTTCCCCAGACCCGGTCAGCCGCGCCGACCTGCAGGCCTGCGTGGAGCGGGTCGGCGACTTCGGCAGCGACAACCGCGCCGGCCTGGAAGGCACCCTGCACCGGATCAGTGCCCTGCGCAACCGCCGCGGCGAGATCATCGGCCTCACCTGCCGGGTCGGTCGGGCCGTCTTTGGCACCATCGGCATGATCCGGGACCTGGTGGAGACCGGCCGCTCGATTCTGATGCTGGGTCGCCCCGGCGTCGGTAAGACCACCGCCCTGCGGGAGATCGCCCGGGTGCTGGCCGATGACCTGCACAAGCGTGTGGTGATCATCGACACTTCCAACGAAATCGCCGGGGACGGCGATGTGCCCCACCCCGCCATCGGTCGCGCCCGCCGCATGCAGGTGGCCCGGCCTGAGCTGCAGCACCAGGTGATGATCGAGGCGGTGGAGAACCACATGCCGGAAGTGATCGTCATCGACGAAATCGGCACGGAACTGGAGGCCCTGGCCGCCCGCACAATCGCCGAACGGGGGGTGATGCTGGTGGGCACCGCCCACGGCAACCAGATCGACAACCTGATCAAGAACCCCACCCTCTCGGACCTGATCGGCGGCATCCAGTCGGTCACCCTGGGGGATGACGAGGCCCGCCGCCGCGGCAGCCAGAAGACGGTGCTCGAGCGCAAGGCACCGCCCACCTTCGAGATCGCCGTAGAGATGCAGGAGCGCTACCGCTGGATCGTCCATGAGGATGTTTCCGGCACCGTGGACAACCTACTGCGATCGCGCCGGCCCAGTCCCCAGGTACGCACCCTGGACGAAAACGGCAAGCTGCTGATCACCCACGAAGCGGGCGATAGCGGCCGCGAGACCGGCCGGATCACCAGCAGCAGTTCCGATCAGGGCTGGCGCTCCAGCGGCCGCATGCGCCCCCTACCGCCGCTGCTGGAACACCCCAGCACCCGTCCAGTCGCAGCGATAGAACCGACGCCCCTGGTGGTTCCCCCTGCGGAGGAGGACTTTGAGGAGGAGTTCTACCCGAACCGGGAGGGCGTACCGCTACACGTCTATCCCTACGCCATCAGCCGCCACCAGCTGGAGCAGGTGATTCTTTCCTTCCAGATGCCGGTGATCGTCACCAAGGACGTCGCCGAGGCAGATGTGATTCTGGCTCTGCGCGCCCACCTGCGCAATCAGTCGAAGCTGCGCCACCTGGCGAAGATGAACCACGTGCCCATTCACGTGATCAAGTCGAATACCATGCCCCAGCTGGTGCGGGCCCTGCGCCGCCTGCTCAATCAGGAGCATCCGGACGAACCGGAAAGCGTCGATCTTAGTCTGTTCACCCCGGCGGGGAACGACGACGAAATCGAGGCGATGGAGGAATGTCGTCTGGCAGTGGAGCAGATTGTTCTGCCCAAGGGCCAGCCCGTGGAACTACTGCCCCGCTCCGGACGGGTGCGCAAGATGCAGCACGAACTGGTGGAGCACTACCGCCTGAAGGCAGAAAGCTTCGGCGAGGACCCGAATCGACGCCTGCGGATTTATCCGGCCTGACCGTTGACAGCCCCTGAAAAGCTACGTTAAATTACCTAAAGCCTGAGCGATGGGGCGTCGCCAAGCGGTAAGGCAGCGGATTTTGGTTCCGCCATTCCTAGGTTCGAATCCTAGCGCCCCAGCTCTTGAAACCCTGTCCACCCGGACAGGGTTTTCTGCTTTCAGGACCTTTTCCCGGAGTCGCCGATGGCTGCCCTGATTGCCCTGGACTTCGACGGCGTGCTCTGCGACGGGCTGCCGGAATACTTCCGCAGCGCCTGGAAAGCCGGGCAACGGGTCTGGGTCTGGGCCGATCCACCGGACACGGATCTTGAACCTGCCTTCGCGCGTCTGCGCCCCTGGATTGAGACCGGCTGGGAAATGCCACTGGCGCTCTGGGCCCTGCAGCATGTCGGCGAAACCGGCATCGGTCCCCACTGGCCCAGCGCCATTCCAGCGCTGCTGGAACAGTGCGGCTGCGATCGCCCGACCCTGGCAGCGGCCCTCGATCAGGTGCGGGCCGACTGGATTGCCACCGATCGTCCCGGCTGGCTGGCCCTACACCGCTTCTACCCGGGGGTGCTCGATGCCCTGCAGGCCTGGGGCGATCGCTGGTGCATCATCACCACCAAGGACGGGCGCTTCACCTATGAACTGCTGACCCAGGCCGGGCTAGGGTGCGATCGCGATCGCATCTTCGGCAAGGAGGTCGGCCAGCCCAAGACCGAGACGCTGAAGCAGTTGCTGGCCCAGGGTCATACCCTCACCTTCGTGGAGGATCGAGCCGAAGCGCTGCTGGCCGCCGCCCGTCAGCCGGAACTGGCAGACATCCAACTGGTCCTGGCGGCCTGGGGCTACAACACCGCCGAGCAGCGCCAGCAGGCCCTGGCCGACATTCCTGGCGTACGGCTACTCTCCCTGACCGAGTTCCCGGGCCTGCTTCAGGGATCCAGCCAGACCACCTGAGTAGTCCAGGTCCCATCCGGGTGTAGTTCCAGCCAGCGGTAGCCCGGCGGAGCCTGGGCCGCATCCACCTCACCGGCACGAGGTGCAAACTGCCGGAAGCAGGACGGTGCGCCCAGATAGGTAACCGAGCCCAGACGCTGCTCGAACGGCTGATGGATATGACCGAACAGACAGAGCTGCACCTGGGGAAAGCCCGCCAGCCGAGTCTGCAATGCTGGGCCCTTCAACAGCCCCAGAGGGTCCAGCTTCGAGCAGCCGATGGCCAGGGGCGGATGGTGCAGCACCACGATGGTCGGTCTCCGGTCCCGGACCAGACGTTGCTCCATCCAGGCCAGCTGCTCCGGTTCCAGCCAACCCTCAATGCGGGGTGGATGGGCACTATTGAGTGCCAGCAGCAGCCAGTCCCCCAGATCCAGCTCAGCGTCGGGATGGAAGGGCGACCCGGCCAGATGAGCCTGAAGCCGCGCCGGGTGGTCATGATTACCGGCGATCGCCAGACTGGGCAGCGCCGCAGCCCTCAACCGCCCCGCCAGCATCTCGTAGGACTCGCGACTGCCATCGTCGCTCAGGTCACCGGTCAGCAGCAGCCAGTCCGGGGCACGCTCCACTACCGCCGCCAGAACCTGCTCAAAGCGAGGCAGGGGCTTCAGGCTCTTCAGCCGACCCGCCGGATCCGCCAACAGGTGAGCATCACTGATCTGGGCCAGACGCAGGACCATACCGTCGCTCCTCTCCTCGTACCGCCCCTCTCAACCTCAGCAAAAAGGCAGCCGTGAATCCGAAGATCCACGGCTGTGATCCATCTGGATTGTCTCGAGAGGAGAGTCAAAAACCAAGAACAGAGAACGTTGTAACCTTAACCGAGGAAAAAGATTCCAGAAAGGACTCAATAACCGTAGCTGCGAGGCATTAAACATCAACACCGATATCAACGGTCTAATAAAGCATCCTCGTAGAATGACTGGATACTGACAGCGGTCAACAAATCACCAGATTAGGCAACGATTGCCAAGTGGGTGCCGGGATGAAAGGCAGGCGACAGCTCAGTAAAGCTAGTGCCCTTCAGGGCCTGAGGCCCCCTTATCGGTACAGACTCGCTTGCGTGCTGGCGACGTTCATCAACCGCGAGAAACACTGACCGGGCGGAGTGGATTCCATCTGAGAACCCTGAACTCTGTGTCTTCAACAATACTCCGATTCGCAGGGAACGCAACCCCCATTCAAGCAACGTTACAGATAAAAAGTAGTGGCTATTACGATTCAGGAACCACCCCCGGGATCAGGGCTGCCAGCCTTCCGCTTCCGCCAGGTGGTAACGCTGAATCAGACGTCCGAAGCGGCGGATTTCGATCGAGGACAGCGATCGCCAGTGCCGGAAGTGCTGCTGTAGCTCCGGCGGCACGGGATGCCAATCGTCCGTGAGGATCAGAGCGGCAGCATCCGGCGGCAGCACGCCCCCCGCCTGGGTCGCCCAGACATCGAACTGGTCCTGGCGATCGGACCAGACTGCCACCCGGGGATTGTCCAGCTGCCAGGCCAGGATCGCTCCGGTGCGATAGTCGGTGGTCAGCAGCTGCCGCTCGGGTTCCCGGGTCAGCCGGGGGCGGACCTGCTGGACCACCTGGGACCAGCCGAACAGCAGGCGGGAGTCCGGATCACTGCTGAGATCGCCCCCCAGAGCCGCCAGGGGAAACACCCCGGAGTTGACTGTGATCAGGGCCGCTGCCAGCAGACCGTAGCCGAGACCGGCCCGCCAGAGGCGGCGATCGCGGCGGCGGCCCTGGGCCAGCAGCAGTGGCACCAGGGGCAGCAGTAGCAGCCAGGCCGTCAGAGTCCAGTAGTAGTAGGCCAGGGAGGTGAGCGCCACCCAGGACATCACCGCCAGGGTCAGACCCCAGTTCCAGACCGCCAGCCGTCGGTAGATCGAGGGCAGCCGCCCTTGGAGACGTTGCCAACCCTGCCAGAGCAACCACGCCAGCAGGGGTGAGAGCAGCAGCAGCACGTAGACCCAAAAGGCGACCATCTCCAGCGGCTTGAACTGCCAGCCCCCAGTGCGGGTCAGATAGTAGTCGAAGGACTGCTGGCCGTGGCGGGCGTTCCAGAGCAGTACCGGCAGTAACCAAATGCCTCCGGAAACTGCTGCCAGCAGGGTGCGCCAATCATGTAACCGTTGCCGCGCCGAGGGAGTCAGCAGCACCGTCAGCCCCATCGCCAGCCCCACCAGCAGGGCCGAATACTTGCACAGCCCGGCCAACCCCAGCACCTGGGAGGCCAGCAGCAGCCAGCGGCGTCGAGGTGGCTGACCGGCCGCCGGACGCAGCCACTGCAGCAGACTGGTGTTGGCCAGCAGCACCGTCAGCAGCAGTAGGTGATCGTTCCAGGCCAGCAGCGTGAAATTGAAGAACAGGGGCGAGGCCAGGAGAGTCGCTGTCAGGATCGGCCAGAGCGATCGCCAGTGGCGCGGGCTCAACTGCCGCAGGAGCCAGGCGTAAGTGGCCAGCAGCCCCGCCAGCGACAGCCAGGTGGGCAGGCGCAGGGCCCAGGCCGAGCGGCCGAACAGCTGGTACGTCAGGCCCTGCACCCAGGCCAGCAGCGGCGGGTGGTCGTAGTAGGACAGGGCCGGGTAACGTCCCCAGAGCCAGTAGTAGGCCTCATCGGGATTGGGGGGAACCCAGACGCTGTAGCCGAAGCGGAGAACCAGCAGCAGGGCGATCGCCCCCCAGGCCCAGCGGAGATCGGCCTGCCGGATCCCGGCGCCACCTCCCCGATCCGACTCAGGGACAGACAGGCGGACACGGGACAGGGGCATCAGACGGGCACGGGGAAACCGAGTCCAGCATAGCCAGCCGGGTTCCCCTCGGCATCTCTCAGTTCAGGGCTTCCCGCAGTTGGGTACGGGCCTGATCCAGGGCCTCGGGCAGCTTGGACGCGTCCCGGCCACCGGCCTGGGCCAGGTTGGGGCGACCGCCGCCGCCACCGCCGCAGAGCTTGGCGATGCCGCCGATGAACTGACCGGCCTTGAGGCCCTGGCCAACCACCGCCGGACCGAAGGCCGCCACCAGACTGACCTTGTCGGCTTCTGGTACGGAGCCGAGCACCACGGCACCACCGTCGCCCAACTGCTGCTGCAGCCGCTCGGCCGCCGTCTGCAGGGAAGTCGCATCGACGCCCTCCAGCTGAGCCACCAGCAGCTTGTTACCACCCAGAGCCTGAGCCTGACCGAGCAGAGCGTCGGACTTGGCGATCGCCAGCTCACCCTTGAGGGCCGCCAGCTGCTTCTGGGTTGCCTTCAGTTCCTCCTGCAGGGCGGAGATGCGCTCGGGCAGTTCCTCGGGCTTGGCCTTGAAGCGATCGCCCAGGTCACGTACCACCGCATCGCGGACGTTCAGGTACTCCAGCACCGCCGGACCGGCCACAGCCTCGATCCGCCGCACCCCAGAGGCCACCCCGGCCTCGCTGATGATCTTGAACAGACCGATTTCAGCAGTGTTGGCGACGTGGGTACCGCCGCACAGCTCCATGGAGACCCCCGGCACGTCGATCACCCGCACCTCGGCGCCGTACTTCTCGCCGAACATCGCCACCGCACCGCGGGCCTTGGCCTCGGCGATCGGCATGACGGCGATCTCAGTGCCGTGGGCTTCTGCAATCCAGCGGTTGATCAGATCCTCGATCTGGGCCAGTTCATCGGCGGTCACCGCCCGCGGGCAGTTGAAGTCGAAGCGCAGGCGGTCGAAGGCCACCAGGGAGCCCGCCTGGGAAATGCCCTCATCGACGATCAGCTTCAGGGCCGACTGCAGCAGGTGGGTGGCGGTGTGGTTGGCCTGGGCACGACGGCGGCAGGCACGGTCGATCTGGGCCGAGACGCTGTCACCGACGCGGAGGGTGCCGCGTTCGATCCGCCCGAAGTGGACGAAGATGCCCGATTCCTTCTGGACGTCGTCGATGCGCACGATCAGGTTGTCGGCGCTGAGGACGCCGCGATCGCCCACCTGACCGCCGGACTCGGCGTAGAAGGGGGTGTGGTCGAGAACAATCTGCACGGTCTGACCGGCTTCGGCGGCCTCGGCCGGCTTGCCGTCCACCAGCACCGCCGCCACCGTGGCAGTGGCCACCGCGTCCTCGTAGCCGCAGAACTGCGTCGGGTGGACGTGCTCCGCCAGTTGGTCGAGGGAGCCCTGAACCGTCAGGTCGATAGTCTCGTGAGCCGCCTGGGAGCGCTGGCGCTGGGCCTCCATCTCGGCTTCAAAGCCTTCGAGATCGACGGTCAGGCCCTGCTCCTCGGCGATTTCCTGAGTCAGTTCCAGGGGGAAGCCGAAAGTGTCGTAGAGGATGAAGGCATCCTTACCACTGACCTGGGCGGTTTCACGCTCCAGAATTTCCGCCAGTAGCTTCTCGCCCCGCTCCAGGGTTTCGAGGAAGCGCAGCTCCTCCCGCTCCAGCTCGGCCCGGATCACCTTCTCCCGCTCCCGCAGGTTGGGGTACTGGGCCGCCATCAGGGCGATCGCCGTGTCCGCTACCTCGACGGTGAAGGGGCGATTGATACCGATCAGACGGCCGTGGCGCACCACCCGCCGGATCAGCCGCCGCAGAATGTAGCCGCGCCCCAGGTTGGACGCACTGACGCCGTCGGCGATCAGGTGGGTGACGGCCCGCAGGTGATCGCCGATCACCTTCAGAGAGGTCTTGGTCTCCTCCGACTGGGCGGCGTAGTCGAGCCCGGCGATCGCCGCCGCCTTGGCCAGGATCGGGAAGATCAGATCGGTTTCGTAGTTGTTCGGCACCTGCTGCAGCACCTGGGCCATGCGCTCCAGGCCCATGCCAGTGTCGATGTTCTGCTTCTCCAGGGGCGTGAGGTTGCCCTCGGCGTCCTGGTTGTACTGCATGAACACGAGGTTGTAGACCTCGATGAAGCGGCTGTCATCCTCGAGGTCGATGTCAGCGTCGCCGCGCTCGGGATGGAAGTCGTAGTAGATCTCCGAGCAGGGACCGCAGGGGCCGGTAGGGCCGGAGGTCCAGAAGTTGTCCTTGGCGCCCATGCGCTTGATCCGCGCCTCCGCCACCCCGATCTGGTCGCGCCAGATGGCGTAGGCTTCGTCATCCTCCTCGTAGACACTCACCGCCAGGTTGGCGGCGGGCACCTGGTAGACGCCGGTCACCAGTTCCCAGGCGTAGGCGATCGCTTCCTTCTTGAAGTAATCGCCGAAGCTGAAGTTACCCAGCATCTCGAAGAAGGTGTGGTGCCGCGCCGTGCGACCGACATTCTCGATGTCGTTGGTGCGGATGCATTTCTGGGACGTGGTCGCCCGGGGCACCTCGGCCTCACGCTGACCGAGGAAGATCGGCTTGAAGGGAAGCATGCCCGCGATGGTCAGCAGCACCGTCGGGTCTTCAGGGATCAGGGAAGCACTGGCGAGGCGGGTGTGGCCCTTGCCCTCAAAGAATTTCAGGAAGGTTTCGCGGATCTGATCGCCGGACAGACGAGGGGCCATGGAGCGCGGGCACGCCGGAATTCTGCTTGTTCCATCATGCCGTATCGGGCTCTTTCTCCTATTCTCAAGAACAGTGCCAGACGTTGTCCATGCTTGCGTCCCGCCCTGATTTCGCCGACCGGATGGAATCGGTCAAAGCCGGTCTGCTCAGTGGGATTGTTGCCCTGGGCTGCGGGGCTCTGCTCGCGCCCCTGCGGCCGAGTCAGGAGACCCTCTGGCTGGCGGCCCTGGCCAGCGGCCTCTGCGGGTTTCTGTTCGGGATCACCTACCGCTACGTGATACGCGACGACAGCAACCGGCACCTGGGCAGCGGAGCGGTGGGCGCCTTCGGACTGGTGCGGGGGCTGACCCTGATCGAGGGGCAATGGCCCCAACTGGAACCCCTGCCGGTAGCCACGGATCTGGGCGCAGTGCTGCTGCCCTTCCTCTGCGGACGTCTGGCCCTCGATGCCGCCCTCGGGCTTGGCTGGATTAAGAAGGCGTAGGAGCTCCCATGCTGCACGGACTGTTCGACGGCGATCGCTTCCTGGTCTGGGGCGATCGCTGGTGCCCCAATCGGTCGCTGCCGCTGGCGGAGCTGAGTGACCTGCCGGACTACCCTTTCGCGATTCCGCCAGAGGAGCTGGGGACTCAGCTGCCCCCCCTGGGGCCTGCCCCCCAGCCGACTGCGGTCAGCCTCACCCTGCCCAGTCTGGCGGAGGAGAAGGGGCGCGCTAAGCAGAAGACGCTGGTGGCGATCGCCGCGGCGGCCCCCGGGCTGGCGGAGGCCACGCTGCTGTTCCCCTGGCGGGTGGCCGGTCTGGCCCTGGATGCTGCCGCCACCCTGCAGTTCCTGGGCGGACTGGCCCTCGGCGACAGTCAGTTGAGCGGCAGTCTGCGCTTCTGGAGCCAGGTCAACCGCTGGGTGCTGAGTCTGGTGGGCCGGGGCCGCTTCTATCCGACCCTGGTGGGCGATCGTGCCCGCTGGCGGGTGCTGCTGGAGAGCCCCACCGACCGTCGTCTGCTGGAGCAGTTCGCCGCCCGGATGCCTGCCCTCTGTCTGGCCACAGGCCCCGCCGTCCTGGCCTGTCCCTGGCAGGGCGATCGCCGTCAGCCGCTGATTGCCGCCCTCGACTGGCTGGCAGATGCCCGCCTGCGCCGCAGCTTCCCCCTGGATGCCGACGCCCTCAAGCCGCCGCTGCAGGACTGGGTGCGTCACCTGGGAACTGACGCGGAGCCGGTGCCCGAAGCAGTCCGGGAACGGCTGCAGTTTGCCCTGCAGCGCTGGCTACAGCCCCTGCCCGTCGCCTACGAACCCTGGCGCACCTGCTTCCGGCTGGTGCCGCCCGCAGAGGGAGCCGCCAACTGGCAGGTGGACTTCGGCCTGCAGCCGGAAGATGACCCGGAGCAGTTCCTCAGCGCCGCCGAGATCTGGGCCCAGGCCGAGGCCGAACGTCTCTGGCAGGGTCGACTGGTGCGCCAGCCCCAGGAGCGGCTGCTGGCCGGGCTAGGGCAGGTGCTGGGCCTCTGGCCGGAGCTGGCCCCGGTGCTGGAGCAACCGACACCAACTTCCCTGCCGCTGACGGCCCTGCAGGCCTACGACTTCCTGCGGCGACTGATGCCGCAGCTGCAGGAGCAGGGGCTAGGGGTACTGCTGCCATCGGGCCTGCGGGGGGATCTCGCCAGCCGTCTTGGGCTGCGGGTGAACGCCAGCCTGCCGGGACGGGCTAGCCTCGGTCTTCAGAGTCTGCTGCAGTTCCGCTGGGAGCTGAGCATCGGCGGCCAGAGCCTCACCCAGGCCCAGTTCGAGGAACTGGCCAGCCGCGAGGTACCGCTGGTGGAAATCGGCGGCGAATGGGTGGAGCTGCGGGCCAGCGACGTGCGCGCCGCCCGGGACTTCTTCGCTCAGCGCCAGAAGCGCACCAGCCTCAGTCTGGAGGACGCCCTGCGGCTGGTCAGCGGCGACATGCAGACCATTGGCAAGCTGCCGGTGGTGCAGTTCGATGCTGCCGGGCTGCTGACGGAGCTGGTGGATACCCTCAGTGGCAAGGCCCAGCCTGAGGATCTGCCGACTCCCGAGGGGCTGAAAGCTACCCTGCGGCCCTACCAGTCCCGGGGGGCCGGCTGGCTGGCCTTCCTGCAGCGCTGGAGCCTGGGAGCCTGTCTGGCAGATGACATGGGCCTGGGTAAGACCATCCAGTTCCTGGCCTTCCTGCTGCACCTCAAGGAAACCGACCAGCGTGAAGGTCCGACCCTGCTGATCTGCCCCACGTCGGTGCTGGGTAACTGGGAGCGGGAGGCCCGCCGCTTCGCACCGGATCTGAAGCTGCACCTGCACTACGGCCCGGATAGGCTGCAGGGCAAACCCCTGGGCAAGGCCGTGCAGGACTGCGATCTGGTGCTGACCAGCTACGCCCTCGTACACCGGGATCTGAAGACCCTGGAGATGGTCGACTGGCAGGGAGTGGTGCTGGATGAGGCCCAGAACATCAAGAATGCCGAAGCCAAGCAGTCACTGGCGGTGCGTCAGCTGGCCCGGCGGGAGTCGGAGCTGAGCAACTTCCGTATTGCCCTCACGGGCACGCCGGTGGAGAACCGGCTGGGAGAACTGTGGGCAATCATGGACTTCCTCAACCCGGACTACCTGGGCAACCGCAGCTTCTTCCAGAAGCGCTACGCCGTGCCGATCGAGCGCTTCGGCGATGGGGCCTCGCTGCAGCAGCTGCGCAGTCTGGTGCAGCCGTTCCTGCTGCGCCGCCTCAAGACCGATCGCAGCATCATCGCCGACCTGCCCGAGAAGCAGGAGATGAACGTCTTCACCGGCCTGACGGCGGAGCAGGCGGAACTGTACGAGAAGGCCGTCAACGCCGCCCTGAGCGAGATCGAGATTGTCGGTGGCATCCAGCGACGCGGCCGGATTCTCGCCCTGCTGACCCGACTCAAGCAAATCTGCGACCACCCGGAACTGCTGGCGAAGGCCAGCCGGGTGGGCGAGGACTTCGGCGATCGCTCGGCCAAGCTGCAGCGGCTGGAGGAAATGCTCGACGAACTGCTGGAGGAGGGCGATCGTGCCCTGATCTTCACCCAGTTCGCCGAGATGGGCGATCTGCTGCGCCAGCGGCTGCAGCAGCGGCTGGGCCGGGAAGTCCTGCTGCTCACCGGGGCCACGAAGCGGGCCGACCGGGAGGCGATGGTGCAGCGCTTCCAGGAAGACCCCCAGGCACCGCCGGTGTTCATCCTCTCGCTGAAGGCCGGGGGCGTCGGCCTCAACCTCACTCGTGCCAACCACGTCTTCCACTTCGACCGCTGGTGGAACCCGGCGGTGGAGAACCAGGCCACGGACCGGGCCTTCCGCATCGGCCAACGCCGCAATGTGCAGGTGCACAAGTTCGTCTGCGCCGGGACCCTGGAGGAACGAATCGACGCAATCATCGCCAGCAAACAGACCCTGGCGGAGCAGGTGGTCGGTGCCGGGGAGGACTGGCTGACGGACCTCGACACCAGCCAGCTGCGGGATCTGCTGCTGCTGGACCGCAGTGCCGTCCTGGACACCTGAAAGCCCGTCCCTTCGTAAAAGTGGCTGAAGGGGACCGGAGATCGATCCCGGCGCCTGATAAGGTGGCGATCGCCCCCTGAGCCCCGTCCATGCCCGACACCCCGTTTCTGTCCCTGGTGGTCCCGACCTACAACGAGGCGGACAACATCCGGGATGTGCTGAAGACACTGGTGGCGGTGCTCGACCCGGTCTGCCCGGAGGGCTACGAGATTCTGGTGGTGGACGATGACAGCCCGGACCGCACCTGGGCGATCGCCGCTGAGGTGGCCCAGGTGCTGCCCCAGGTTCGGGTCTGCCGCCGTCAGGGCGAGCGCGGACTGGCCACGGCGGTCGTTCACGGCTGGCAGCAGGCACAGGGCTCCGTCGTCGGGGTGATTGACGGCGACCTGCAGCACCCGCCCGAGGTACTGGGTGACCTGCTGCAGCGGATGCGGGAGGGGGCCGACCTGGCGGTGGCCAGCCGCAACATCGAGGGCGGTGGTGTCAGTGACTGGAGCCTGTTCCGGCGCTTCACCTCCCGCGGTGCCCAACTGCTGGGGCTGCTGCTGCTGCCGGAGGTACTGGGCCGGGTTACCGACCCGATGAGCGGCTTCTTCCTGGTGCGCCGCGAGCTGCTGCCCCTGGAGGAGATGAAGCCCCAGGGCTACAAGATCCTGATCGAGAGCATCGGCCGCGGGCGCCCGGCCCGCATCGCCGAGGTGCCCTACGTCTTCCGGGAGCGCACCCAGGGCGCCAGCAAGGTCAGCCGCCAAGAATATCTCGCCTACCTCAGTCACCTGGGACGGCTGCGGCTGGCCCTGTGGCGGCGTAACTACTTCCTGCGCTTCGGGGTGGTGGGCGGCAGCGGCGTGCTGGTGGATACCCTGCTGCTGTTCCTGTTCCATGGTCAGTGGGGGATTCCGCTGTTCTGGGCCAAGCTGATGTCAGCGGAACTGACCGTGTTCTGGAACTTCGCCCTCAACGACCGCTGGACCTTCCGACGGCTGGCGATGACACCCCGACAGCAGCGCCAGTGGCCCAAGCGGCTGCTCAAGTTCAACCTGATCTGCGCCGCCGGGATCGGCATCAGTACCCTGCTGCTGCTGCTGTTCGCCAAGGTGATCGGCATCAACTACCTGCTGGCGAACCTGCTGGCGATCGCCCTGGTCTTCTGCTGGAACTTCTGGCTCAACCGCAAGCTCAACTGGGTGGACCGCACTTCCTAAAATCGGAACACCGAATCTTCCATCAATCACCCATGAGCAACGAAACCCGCGACCAGCTGATCGAGCGGCTGGTGGCCGAGGCCCGCTCCTATGCCGACACCGATCCGGCGGTGGAGCGCAACTGCTGGCTGGCAGTCCACAACCACGCCCACGGCTTCCTGCCCAGCGAGTACGACATCCGCGACATCCCGGAGGATCTCTACCTGGAGGTCCTCGAGCGGGCCCGCGCCCGCAGCGTCTGAGCCGACCCGACATTCCGGTGGAGCCGACCACCGCTACACACGCAGAACACGGCGGCCCCAACAGCGTCCGGATGGAAGCCGTTGGGGGTGGGAAGAACGCCTCAGACAGGATTCGAACCTGTGACCGACCGCTTAGAAGGCGGTTGCTCTATCCACTAAGCTACTGAGGCGCAGGCAGTACCTATCCTAGCGGGCCACCGACCCCGCAGCGATAGAATGGAAAGCGTTTCTCTGACTGGGCTGCGCCATGTCCTCCGCCAAACTTTCCGAGACGGACAAACAGGCGATTCTGGAGCGGTACCAGCAGACCGATGACACGGCCAGTGCCCTGGCGGAGCAGTTCGGCGTCAGCGCCAGCACCGTGGGTCGCATCCTCAAGACCGGGCTGGGCGAGGCTAGCTACCAGGAACTGAGCCGTCGCAAGCGCGGCCTCAGTCGCACCAGCGGGGCCGCAGCCCCCGTATCTGAAACGCCTGAGCCCAGAACTGAGCAACTGGAACTGCCCCAGCAGGAATCGGAGGCCAGCCCAGTCGAAACGGCGGATCTCGACTCCGAAAGCGCACCCGGCAGCGAGAGTAGCGATCGCCGACGCCGCAGCCGTCGCCGTCGCAGCTCTGCCGCCAGCCGGACCGGCAGCGAAGCCGCAGGACCGGAGGCTAGCCCGGTGAGCGACGAAGTCGAGCCGTCTGAGCCCTCTCCCACCCTTTCGGACCGGCGCCCCGCCAAGCCTGTCCGGCGCCAGCCTGCCGCTCCGATGGTTGAGGCCAGCTCCGAGGACGAGGGAGACGAGGAAGACCTGGAGATTCCGGCCGCCAGCATCAGTACCGAGGGCGACGAGTTCGGCGAGGACGACTTCGAGGACTTCGGCGAGGACGAGAGTGGCGACGCCGACAGTGAGGGGGAAACCGCCCTGGCGGCCATGCATGCCATCGATACCCGCCCCCTGGAAAGCAGCACGCTGCCACGCTCCTGCTACATCGTGGTCGATCGGCTGGCGGAACTGGTGACCTGTTCGCCCGAGGCGTTCCAGAATCTCGGACTGGAGAACGCCTCAACAGCCCTGCCGGTGTTCGACAGCCCGCGCAGCGCCCGCCGCTTCTGCAACAAGAACCAGCGGGTGATCAAGGTGCCCGACAGTCAGGTACTGCTCAAGACCCGCCGCTGGCTGGTGGCCAAGGGCATCGACCGCCTGCTGCTCGACGGCAACTTCTACGCCCTTACCTGAGACCGCTCAGGCGCGGGTCCGGCGGCCCGGCAGCAGCAGAATCAGCGCCATCAGGGCCATACTGCCGCCGATGGCCAGGGAGAGCAGCAGCCCCATGGGCATGCGGATGGACTGGAAGCCAAGCAGTTTCACGGCCACCAGGTTGGGGTTCTGGGCGGTGAGGATGGCGATCGCCACCAGCCAGCCGGTCAGTATCAGCGTGGTGAAGAACGTACTCCAGGGCCGCATCGGTCACTCCTCGGGGTCCGGCAGGGCCAGGGCAAGCCGGTAGATGGGCTTGCGGGGCAGACCGGTGCGCTCCGCCAGTTCGCGGCTGGCGTCCGAGCGGGAGCGCCCCTGGCGCAGCAACGCCGCCAGTTCCTGGGTCAGCTGCGCCTCACTCAGATCAGCCTCCGGCTGGGGTGCCGCGCCACCGATTACCAGGGTGTATTCCCCCTGGGGCTGACGCTCGGCGTAGAGGGCCACAGCTGCCCCCAGACTGCCGCGCCAGATTTCCTCGTGCAGCTTGGTCAGTTCCCGAGCCAGGGCGCAGGGGCGATCGCCTCCGAACTCCACCGCCAGATCCGCCAGGGTCTCCCGCAGACGGTGGGGCGACTCGTAGAAGACCAGGGTACGCGCATCCCGGGCCAGCGCTGCCAGCACCTCGCGCCGGGCCTTGCTCTTGGCGGGCAGAAAGCCCTCGAAGGCAAAGCGGTCGGTGGGCAGACCGGAGGCACAGAGGGCGGCGATCGCCGCGCAGGGACCGGCCACTGGCACCACGGTGAAGCCCGCCGCCGCCACCGCTGCCACCAGTTCCTGGCCGGGGTCGGAGATCGCCGGAACCCCTGCATCGCTGACCAGGGCCAGACTCTCGCCCCGGCCCAGGCGCTCGAGGATCTCGGGAGTGCGCTGGCTGCGATTGTGCTCGTGATAGCTGATCTGCGGGGTGGTAACACCGAGGGCCTGAAGCAGGCGGCCGGTGTGACGGGTGTCCTCGGCAGCGATCCGATCCACCTCCCGCAGGATGCGGATGGCTCGGGCACTGATGTCCTCGAGATTCCCCAGCGGCGTCCCGACGACGTAGAGAGTGGCAGGCTGGGGCTCGGGCATGGGATTCTACGGGGGCCATGCCGAGTGTAAATCGACGATGACCGAAACGCGCAGCTTCGCCGGACTGAGCCCGGAAACGGTGCTGGAGGTGGTGCGGCGCACTGCCTGGGATGCCAGCGATCGGCTGCGGGACTACTACCGGGGCGAAATCCCGCTCAATCCCGAGGAGGAGGCCGAGGGTCCGGTAACGGCGGCGGATCGGGCCGTGAACCGGCTGCTGCTGGATCGGTTCCAGGAAGCCTTCGGCGACGCCCCCTTCGGCTACCTGAGCGAGGAGTCGTTCAAGGAGCAGGGGCGGCAGGAGCCGTTCCCCCAGGAGTATCTGTGGATCATCGACCCCCTGGATGGCACCCGGGACTTCATCGACCACACCGGTGAGTACGCGCTGCACATCGCCCTGGTGAAGGCCCAGCGGCCGGTATTCACCTGCGTGGTGCTGCCGGAGGCGGAGCGGCTCTATTGGGCAATGCTCGACGAGGGCTGTTGGCGAGAGGACCGCACAGGCGATCGCCAGCGGGTCACCGTCACCCCCCGCGCCGCTGGGGACAGCCTCACCCTGGTCGCCAGCCGCAGCCACCGGGACGAGCGCTTCCGGCAACTGCTGGAACGCCTGTCGCTGCAGAACCAGATCTACGTCGGCAGCGTCGGCTTCAAGATCGCAACCATCCTCGAAGGACAGGCGGACGTCTACCTCTCCCTGTCGGGCAAATCCGCCCCCAAGGACTGGGACATGGCCGCCCCGGAACTGCTGCTCACCGAAGCCGGAGGCCGCTTCACCCACGCCGACGGCAGCCCGCTGCGCTACAACACCGGCGACGTCAGCCAGTGGGGCTGCCTGATCGCCAGCAACGGCTCGGGCCACGATGCCCTCTGCCAGGAAACCAGCCGCATCCTGACAGAGATCTGAGGCTCAGTCGAGGTTGGCGATCGCCAGCGGCTCGATGGCATCTGCGGGGGTGAAGCCGAAGATGCGGGCGAAGAAGGCCAGTTCCGCCTCCAGGGCCCGCTGAATCGTCGCCGCCTGCCGGAAGCTGTGGCCTTCCTCGGGGAAGGTGATGTAGGCAGTGGGAATCCCCTTGTCCTGCAGGGCCTGGAACATCCGCTCCGCCTGATCCGGCGGCACAACCTTGTCCTCCAGCCCTTGGAAGAAGATCACCGGGCAGTTGAGCCGCTCAACATGGTGCAAGGGCGATCGCGCCGCGTACAGGGCCTGAGCCTCGGGCCAGGGTCCAATTAGCGTATCGAGGTAGCGGGCCTCGAACTTGTGGGTGTCCTGGGCCAGGGCTGCGGGGTCACTGACGCCGTAGCGGCTGGCCCCAGCTCGGAACAGATCCGTGAAGGTGAGGGCACAGAGGGTGGTGTAGCCCCCAGCGCTGCCGCCGTCGATGCAGAGGCGATCGCCATCCACCCGACCCTGGTCCACCAGCCAGCGGGCACCGGCGGCGCAGTCCTGAACATCGACCACCCCCCACTGGCCGTTCAGGCGCTCCCGGTAGGCCCGGCCGTAGCCGGTGCTGCCGCCGTAGTTGACGTCCAGCACCCCGAAGCCCCGGCTGGTCCAGAACTGCAGGCTGAGGTTGAGGCCGGTGCGGGTCTGGGCCGTGGGACCACTATGACTCTTGACCAGCAGCGGCGGCAGTTCACCCTCGGGGGCGGTGAAGTTGCGGTTGGTGGGCGGGTAGTAGAGGGCGTAGGCGATCGCCCCATCCGGCGTCGGGAAGGCCAGACTCTCCGGTCGGGCCAGCATGCCGGGATCGAGGGCCAGATCGCCGGAGCAGGCCAGGGTGCGCCACTGCCCGGTCGTCACCTCCAGGTCCACCAGTTCCGTCAGCCGATCCGGGGCGGCGGCGGTGACCAGGGCGCGATCGCCGTCCACCACCAGACCGTTGTACTCGGTGAACGGCAGGTCGTAGGGCAGCAGATCGCCACCGGTCAGATCCAGGCGGGCCAGATACCAGAGGCCGCCCTCGGTGTAGCTGCAGATGAGGGTGGTGTCATCAGCCCAGCCCCACGTGCGCATGCCGAACACCCACTGGGGCAGCCCGAACTCGGCGGCGCGGGGGCAGAGGGGTTGGGCCACCGTGCCATCCCAGCAGTAGAGATTCCACCAGCCGCTGCGGTCGGAGACGAAGCCTAGACGGCCCTCGGGGCTCCACTCCGGCTGGAACACCGACTCCGTCGGTCCCCCGGCAATGCAGCGGGGATTGAGCGGGCGACCGGCCTCATCCAGATCCGCCAGCCACAGTTCGGTACCATCCCAGGGCATGCAGGGGTGGTGCCAGGCGATCCAGGCCAGTTGCTGCCCATCCGGGCTGAGGCGGGGGCTGCTGTAGAAGTCCGCCCCGGACATCAGCACCTCACCCTCGCTTGGATCACCACCCAGGGGCACTGCCACGATCGCGTCCTGGGGCTCCCCGGCGGGACGGTGGTCTTCCCGCACCCCGATCCAGCGCTGGCGGGCGATGTCCAGCAGACCATCGCCGAACTTCAGATCCGCCTCGACGGTCAGGGGCTGGGGATTGCCGCCGGGGTCCAGCCGGTAGAGCCGCTGGTCCCGATCGTGGCTGAACACCACCACGCCGTCGCGCACCGTAAAGGCGCCACCGCCGTACTCGTGGGCGCGGGTACGGACGTTCCAGGGTGCGGGCGTCAGTTCATCGACCGGCCCATCACCCCGCTGGCACAGCAGGGTCGTGCGCCCCTTCTCCTGGGGCCGGGACTCGGTCCAGTAGCGATCGCCGCCATCCAGGGCCACGTTACCGAGGCTGACCGTGCCCTGGGTAATCAGGGCCGCCGTGATCGGCGAGGTCCAGGAACCGTAGGGAGCAACGGGCATGGCAGCGAGGGAATGCAGCGATTCCTAGGGTACGACCGTGGTCCGGGCGGGCGGCTGACGCCAGACCAGCAGCAGCCCCAGGGAGGCCAGCAGCAGCAGCGTCCCCAGCCAGAAGGGACTGCTCATCCCCAGGCGGTCGAACAGCACCCCGGCGATCGCCGGTCCAATCACCGAGCCCAGGGCCTGGAGCGACTGCAGACTACCGATCGCCTGCCCCTGCTCCTGATCCGAGACCTGATTGCAGACGAGACTGCGCAGACAGGGCACCACCAGACCGGTGCCCAGGGCCAGGAAGGCCGAAGCCGTGTAGATCTCGACGCTCACCCAGAGGGGCGACCCACCCGCCAGGGCGATCAGAGATACGCCGGTCACCAGACAGCCCATACCGAAACGGGTGAGACTGACCTCCCCCCAGCGGGTCAGCAGCGGCTGCAGCAGCCCGCCCTGGACCACTGCCGCTACCAGCCCGACGGTGACGAAGGCGAACGAGGACTGGGTGGCACTCCAGCCGAACTGCTTCTGCAGGTAGAGGATGAACAGGCCGGTGACGCCGCCGAAGGCCAGGTTGTAGAGGGCGTAGGCCTGGAGCAGACCACTGAGGCGACCGAAGCGCCGCAGCTGCAGAATCGGCCGGAAGGAGTTGAAGTCCCGCCAAGTCAGGGGCTGCTCCCGCCGCTCCCGGGGCAGATCCGCAGGCAGGCTGAACCAGCCGAGGGCGAAGTTGGCCGCCGCAATCAGCGCCGCCGCGTAGACCGGCAGGGTAACGTTCCAGCGGGCCAGCAGGCCCCCCAGAGCCGGACCGATGATAAACCCCAGGCCGAAGGCGGGACCGACCACCCGGCCGAAGTTCTTGGCCCGGTCCTCCGGGGCGGAGATGTCGGAGACCGCCGCCAGGGCCACCACCACCGTGCCGCCGGTGAGGCCATCGAGAATCCGGGCCGCGAACATCTGGGGCAGGCTCTGGGCCCCGGCAAACAGCAGCAGCGATAGCACCGTGCCTCCCACCGACACCAGCAGGATCGGGCGACGGCCGTAGCGATCGCTGAGGCTGCCCAGGGCCGAGGTGGCCAGGAACACCGCCAGCGGGTAGGAGGCCGTCAGCAGACCGACCGTCACCCCATCGGGATGGAAGCGCTCCAGTAGGTAGGGCAGCAGCGGAATCACCAGACTCTCGCCAAGGCGATCGCTGAGGATGGTCAGGAAAACGAAGAAGAGCGGGTTGAGGACGATGCGGCGCAAGGCGACTCTCCGGGGACAGGGGGCCGCAGGGGCCAGCCATTCATTCTCCGGTGCCGCGCCCCCCGACGGGAAGCCGCACCAGCCGGGTTCGGCTCTCCGGACCGGTCTACCGGGACGTCAGCCGCACAATCAGGGCATCGCACTCGACCCGGTGACCCCCATGCAACTCCGTCTCCCCGCTGGTCTGCCCCCGGCCCTGCTCCAGGAGCGCTTCCAACGTTTTGCCGGAATCCGGGGTCTGCACCTGATCGCGCCTCTGCAGATGCCGGACTTCTTTCCTGAGCGGGCCGCCCTGAACCTGCTGGGCATGCTGGAGCGCCAGGGCCAGATGGCCAGCGGTGCCGAGCGTCAGGCCAATAACCAGATCCGGGACCTGCTGGGCAGCTACGACCCCGAGCAGCAGGTGCTGGTGCTGGTGGCCGACGGCCAGGGTCTGCAGCTGAGCGTGCTGGAATTGAACGCCATCCAACCCCAGGTGCCCCGCGCCACCGCCGACATCCAGCAGTTGGAGTCGCTGCTGCAGCTGGATGCCAACGACATTCCCGAGGCTGAGAAGTAGACCGCACTCCTGCCTATTCTGGGTACAGCCCTGGCAGGAGACCCCATGACCACCGTCCCCGTTCGCCTTCTGGCCATCTGCGGCAGCAGTCGGCGTGGCTCCTGGAACCGGCAGCTGCTGGCGATCGCCGCCAGCGGGGCCCGGCAGACCGGGGCCGATGTCACCCCCCTGGACCTGAAGGACCTGAATCTGCCGATCTTCGATGAGGATCTGGAGGCGGAGCAGGGACTGCCCGCCGGAGCCATCGGTCTGAAGCGGATGCTGCGCCAGCACGATGGACTACTGCTCGCCTGCCCCGAATACAACGGCTCGATCACCCCGCTGCTCAAGAACGCCCTCGACTGGGCCTCGCGGCCGGAACCGGGCAACCCGCCCAGCGCCTACGCCGGTCTGACGGCCGCCCTGTTCGCCACCTCCCCCGGACGACTCGGCGGTCTGCGCGGCCTCTCCCCGGTGCGGGAAGTGCTCCAGAACCTGGGCGTGCTGGTGCTGCCCCACTCCGTCAGCATCCCCTCCGCCACCAGCGCCTTCGATGACCAAGGTCAGCTGGTGGACACCAGCCAGACCGAGCATGTCCAGGCCCACACCACCGAACTGGTGCGGGTGACGGCGGCCCTGCTGGCCCGCCCCTGAGATCTACTGCATCGCCTCGATCATCGCCTGCTGGGCCACAGCGGCGTAGCCCTCCTGCAGTTGCAGCTTCAGACGGCGGGCACTGTCCGTCAGCTGGGGGTCCTGCACCAGGGGCAGGTCGCCCAGTCGCTCGGGAATGCTCTGGCCGAGGCTGGGGGTGACCACCACCAGCTCCGGGTCCAGGGGTGCATCGTAGTGCCACCAGCTGCTCGGGTCCGGCGGTGCCAGGGGCAGCTGGGGCTGGGGTCGGGCATCGCCCTGGCGCATCTGCCGCAGCCCCGCCAGCAGTTGCTCACGGCGGCGACCCCGCAGCTGGAACAGCACAAAGGGATCCTCGGCGAAGCGATCGCCCAGCAGGTAATAGACCGCGCTGACGTGCTTGCAGGGGTTGGCCTTGTCCGGGCAACTGCACTGGGAGTGCACATCCGTGAGGCTAAAGGGGAATAGGCGCAGGCCATTGCGGGCGAACGCCTCCTCGATGTCCTCGGGCATCTGACCGGCCAGCAGCAGCGCCGACCAGCGGGCCTTGGTGATCAGGCTCTGGAGGACGTAGTCCCAATCCTCCTCGGTCAGCGGGTCGAGCCACAGCTCCACCCGGTAGGGTTCCGGATCAGTGCCCTGCACCCGCGCCGTCACCAGCTGGTCCTCGAAGCGGATCGAGAGGACGTTGCCGGAGCGGGCGTACTGCCAGCCCCGCTCCAGGCGCTTTTTATAGCGGTAGGCGTTGATCAGGTCCAGCCACTGCTGCACCCACCAGTCACCGGTGAGATTCTGGGGATCCATCAGGCTGACCTCCGCGGGTTCAGAGCAGTTCGCGCACGTCGGTGACCTGGCCGGTGACCGCCGCCGCCGCCACCATTGCCGGGCTCATCAGCAGGGTGCGGCCACTGGCACTACCCTGGCGACCCTTGAAGTTGCGGTTGGAGGAGCTGGCGCTGAGCTGACGGCCCTCCAGCTTGTCCGGGTTCATCGCCAGACACATGGAGCAACCAGCTTCCCGCCACTCGAACCCGGCCTCGGCAAAGATCCGATCCAGCCCTTCCGCTTCGGCCTGGGCCTTGACCCGCTCGGAGCCGGGCACCACAAAGGCCTTGATGCCTGCCGCCACCCGGCGACCCTGGGCCACCCGGGCAGCTTCGCGCAGGTCGCTGATTCGGCCATTGGTGCAGCTGCCGATGAAGCAGACATCAACCTTGGTTCCAGCCAGGGGCGCACCGGGGGTGAGATCCATGTAGGCGTAGGCTTCTTCGGCCAACACCTGATCCTCGGCAGGCAGGCTGTCGGGGGTGGGCACCGCCTCACCAACACCGATGCCCTGGCTGGGGGTGATGCCCCAGGTGACCGTGGGGGCGATATGCGCCGCATCGAAGACCACGACGTCATCGTACTCGGCGTCGGCCTCACTGCGCAGGCTCGACCACCAGGCCACGGCCTGATCCCAGGCTGCGCCCCGGGGCGCGAAGTCACGACCCTGGAGGTAGTCGAAGGTGGTCTGGTCCGGATTGACGTAGCCGCAGCGGGCACCGCCCTCGATCGCCATGTTGCAGACGGTCATCCGCTCTTCCATGGACATGGCGTCGAAGGTGGTTCCGGCGAACTCGTAGGCGTAGCCGACACCGCCCTTGACGCCGAGCTTGCGGATGATGTGCAGGACCACGTCCTTGGCGTAGACGCCCGGCTGCAGGGGGCCGTTCACTTCGACCCGGCGCACCTTCAGCTTGGCCAGGGCCAGGGTCTGGGAGGCCAGAACGTCGCGCACCTGACTGGTGCCGATGCCGAAGGCGATCGCCCCGAAGGCGCCGTGGGTGCTGGTGTGGCTATCCCCGCAGGCAATGGTCATGCCCGGCTGAGTGAGCCCCTGCTCGGGGGCGATCACGTGGACGATGCCCTGGCTGCCGCTGCCGATGTTGTAGAAGCGGATGCCGTTCTCGGCGGTGTTGCGTTCGAGGGTGGCCATCATCTCCTCCGCCAGACCATCGGCGAAGGGACGGGCCTGATTGTCGGTGGGGACGATGTGGTCGACGGTGGCAACGGTGCGCTCGGGGAACATCACGCTCAGGCCCCGTTCCCGCAGCATGGCGAAGGCCTGGGGGCTGGTGACCTCGTGAATCAGGTGCAGGCCGATGAACAGCTGGGTCTGGCCGGACGGCAGCGTCCCGACGGTGTGCAGATCCCAGACCTTGTCAAACAGCGTGCCCTTGCTCATCGATGGATCCTGAAGCCTCTCCAGCCAGTCTACAATCGCAGGCCCGACGGACCGTCACGGGGTAATGCAATCGCCGCCACAGGATAAGTTGGAAGTCTGTGCGCGGGAGAGATTGCGATGGGCAGCGAAATCACCAAGGTCAGCGGTCGGGGCGTGCCCCTGGTCGGCAACGACATCGACACCGACCGGATCATTCCGGCCCGCTTCCTGCGCTGCGTCACCTTCGATGGTCTGGGCGAACATGCCTTCGCCGATGACCGGGCCCAGCTCCAGGGCGAACACCCCTTCGACCGACCCGAGTACCAGGGCGCCGAGGTACTGGTGGTGAACGGCAATTTCGGCTGCGGCTCCAGCCGGGAGCACGCGCCCCAGGCGATCGCCAAGTGGGGCGTCCGCGCCATCGTCGGCGAGAGCTTCGCGGAAATCTTCTTCGGCAACTGCCTGACCATGGGCGTGCCCTGCGTGGTCGCCGACCCGAGCGTGACGGCGGAACTGCAGCGGCGCATCGCCGCCGACCCGACGGTAACCGTCGAGGTGGATGTGGCCGACCGCAAGGTCCGCTGCGGCGACTACGAGGCCGAGGTCAGCCTGGCCAACGGCCCCCACGGCATGCTCACCACCGGTCAGTGGGATGCCACCGGTCAGTTGGTGGCCAACGCCGAGGGCATCCGTGCCACCGCCGCCAACCTGCCCTACATCGCCTGGGCCAGCTGAGTCAGCCCCAGGAACTGAAGGGCGATCGCACCAGATAGCTGTTGTAGTAACGGGGATCGCCCGTCACTTCGGCACCGATCCAGGCGGGCAGCTCCACCGCCTGATCCGGATGGTCCAGTTCCACCTCTGCCAGCACCAGCCCGGCATTCTCGCCGTGGAACTCGTCCACCTCCCACACCAGACCCGCCACCGGAATCCGGTAGCGGGTCTTGTCGATTAGGGGGCGATCGCAGAGAGTGTCGAGCAGCTCCACCGCATCCACCAGGGGAATCGGGTACTCGAACTCGGCCCGGGCACTGCCCTGGCTGGGGCCTTTGATCGTCAGGTAGCCCTGGTCCCCGGCCGTGCGCACCCGCACCGTCCGGCCCTGCCCAGAGACGACGTAACCCTGGCGGTAGCGCACTCCCACCGCCAGCCCGCGCCAGCCTTCCCCGGCCAGCAGGAATTTCCGTTCGATTTCCACGGCCATAGAGAGTCAGGACCTCTAGTCTGGTTCCAGCATCCTTTGCCCGACCACCATGGCTCAAGCACTGCAGCTAAAAATCACCCTACGCGGCAGCAAGCCGCCGATCTGGCGTCGCCTGCTGGTTCCCACCGACTTCACCCTCACCGACCTCCACTACGTGATCCAGCACAGCTTCGGCTGGGAGAACTGCCACCTGCACCAGTTCGAGTTCGGCGACCGTCGGTTCTCCCAACGCAGCCCCTTCCTCGACGACCCCAATGGACTCGAGGATCTGGATGCCGACCAATACCTCATCGGCAAGGTACTGACCCAGGAGAAGCAGAAAGGCTACTACACCTACGATTTCGGCGATGACTGGATGCACGAGATTCTGGTGGAGAAGCTGCTGGACGAACCCCTGACAGACCACCTACCAGTCTGCGTCACCGGCCGCCGGGCCGGCCCACCAGAGGATTGCGGAGGCATCTGGGGCTATCAGGACCTCCTCTGGATGCGCGCCAACCCGGATGATCCCAGAGCAAAGGAGTTTCTGGACTGGCACGACGAGGGACTGGAGGAGACTCCGGACCCGGCCTACTTCGACGCCCATGCGGTGAATGAGGAGTTCCGAAAGTTCTTCGCCCCAGCTCCGCCCAAGGCAAAACGATCCTCGGGGCGACGCTCCCACAGTCAGGGGTTCGCCTAAGTCATTCCTCCAGGAAGGCGGCGATCCGATCCAGGGTCGGCTGGGCGGCGATCGCCCCTTCCTTGCGCGTGGTCAGGGCTCCGGCGGCACTGGCCCAGCGGATCGCCGCCGCCGGGTCCGCCAGGGTTGCAGCCCGATCCGTCAGCAGCCGGTGGATGAATCCGGCCACGAAACTGTCCCCGGCGCCGGTAGTGTCGATCGCCCGCACCCGGAAGGCCGGGGTCTCGCCGCTGAACCCCGCCAGCCACCAGCGGCAGCCCTTCGCCCCATCGGTGATCAGCACCCCCTGCAGGTGGGGATAGTCACGGGCGATCGCCTGGGAGTCCGCTGTCGCGAACAGCCATTCCGCTTCCTCCCGGGCCAGCTTCAGCCACTGCACCCGAGCCAGTAGCGGGACAATCCTCTCGGGTGCCTCGGCAGGCTCGGGCCAGAACATCGGCCGCCAGTTGACGTCGAGCAGTACCTCGGCACCCACCGCCGTCGCCCGCTCCAGGCAGTGCGCTAGAGCAGCAGCGCTCTCCGGGTAGGCCAGGGGAATCGTGCCGCAGACCAGCAGTCGCAACCCCTCGAACAACGCCTCGGGGATCGCAGCCGCCTGAATATGGGCATCGGCAAACTCGCGGGTATCCCGCCCCTCAAAGCCCCCGAAGCGGCGATCGCCCCCCGCATCCCGCTGCACCTCCACCCGCCGGGTCGGGGCACTCGGATGCTGCTGCACCCCCCGCAGGTCCACGCCCCGCCGCTGCAGCAGCGCGCTCAGCATCTCCCCGGAGACATCCGCTCCCAGGGCTGTCACCAACGCCGTCGTATGCCCCCAACTGGCCAGGGCACAGATCACATTGGCCGGTGCACCCCCCGGTTGGGGCACCCAGCCCACCGGGGTCTCGATCAGGTCCACCAGCAGTTCCCCAAACCCCAACACGGATGGCGACATCATACGGTCCTCCCAGCCCTGCGGGGCTCTGACGCAATTCGGAACAGGATGGCTACACTCGGTAAGTAGAAATACCGTCCGGTACAGCTCAATGGTTGCAAGCGGCGAGTTCAGTCATCACGGTTCCCTCTCGGAGCGGGAACTGCAGATCGTCGAGCTTGTGGCAGCCGGGCTGACCAATCAGGAAATTGCCGCCCAGCTGGACATCAGCAAACGCACCGTCGACAACCACATCAGCAATATCCTCACCAAGACCGGCACGGACAACCGGGTGGCCCTGTTCCGCTGGGCCCTGCAGTCGGGCAAGGTCTGCGTCGATCAGGTGAACTGCTGCATCCTGCCCACTGCGGCCCCGCCTGAGGAGTAGGCACGGCGGCGACCGGACGCAATCTGGTAAGAGTACGAACAGGCCCGACGGCGTGCTGCCGAGGGCTTTCTTCTGCGGAGCGACGAACAGTCCAATGGCAACGATTCAGGCCCTGCGGGGCACCCGGGACATCCTGCCCGACGAGGTCGGTTACTGGCAGCGGATTGAGGCCACTGCCCGGGATCTGTTCGCCCGCGCCGCCGTACGCGAAATCCGCACCCCGATCTTCGAACAGACCCACCTGTTCGAGCGGGGCATCGGCGAAGCCACCGACGTGGTCGGCAAGGAGATGTACAGCTTCCGGGATCGGGGCGATCGCACCATCACCCTGCGCCCCGAAGGTACCGCCGGGGCCGTGCGCGCCTTCATCGAACACTCGCTCCACGCCCAGGGAGGCATCCAGCGCCTCTGGTACCAGGGTCCGATGTTCCGCTACGAGCGGCCCCAGGCCGGGCGTCAGCGCCAGTTCCACCAGATCGGCCTGGAGATGCTCGGCAGCGCCGATCCCCGGGCCGATGCCGAGGCGATCGCCCTGGGTACCGATCTGCTGCAGAGTCTGGGGCTGAAGCATCTGCACCTGGACCTGAACTCCGTCGGTACCCCCGCGGATCGGGCTGCCTACCGTCAGGCCCTGGTGGACTACCTCAGCCCCTACCGGGCGGACCTCGACGCCGACTCCCAGGACCGGCTGGAGCGCAACCCACTGCGGATTCTCGACAGCAAGGACGCCCGTACCCAGGAAATCACCGCCGCCGCCCCCAGCATCCTCGATCACCTCAGCGACGACTCCCGCCGCTTCTTCGACGGCGTCCAGACCCAGCTGAGCCACCTGGGCATCGACTACCGGCTCAATCCGCGGCTGGTGCGGGGCCTCGACTACTACAGCCACACTGCCTTCGAGATCATCTCCTCGGATCTGGGTGCCCAGGCCACGGTCCTGGGGGGCGGTCGCTACGACGGTCTGGTAGCCCAGCTGGGCGGCCCCGACACCCCCGCCGTCGGCTGGGCCACGGGTCTCGAGCGGCTGGTACTGCTGCTCCAGCAGCAGGATCAGGCCGACAGTCAGAGCATCGACTTCTACCTCGTCTCCCGGGGTGAGCAGGCGGAAGCCCGTTCCCTCGGGCTGGCACGGGCGCTGCGTCAGCAGGGCTTCGGGGTCGAACTCGACGTCAGCGGCAGCGCCTTCGGCAAGCAGTTCAAGCGAGCCGATCGCAGCGGCGCCTGCGCTTGTCTGGTACTCGGCGATGCCGAAGCGGAAGCGGGAACCGTCAACCTCAAGTGGCTGACCAGCGGTGCCCAGGAGACGATCGCCCAGGCCGATCTGCTGGCCGATCCAGCCGCCCTGCGGGCGCGATTGGTTGTGGAGCGTCAGGGGAGTCTCAGCCCGGTCTGAAGACAGGACGTATGGTAGGGTCGACGTCCAGATGACAGGCATCAGACGGATGAGGGACTGGCAACTGGAGCTGCAACAGGAGGGCGACGACTGCGCCCTGCCGGTGGAGACCCACGAGATCGAGATTCTCGAAGGTCGCTACCGCCTTCTGATCCGGCAGCTACCCACCGATCAGCGTCTGACCTACCGCATCGTCTACCGCAACCCCCAGGAGCCGGGACAACCCCGACGCGTCCACGAGGCGGAACAGCACAGCGACTCCCAGGGACAGCTGGAGGTTTTTCCCTTCACCTATCTGCGCCCCGGGATCTGGGATCTGGAGTGGCCCGAGAGCCCTGAGGCCCGGCTACGGCTGCAGGTCCTGGCCCGGGATGCCGATGACGATCTCAGTCAGCCCGCCGCGACCCCCGAGCCCTCCGTCACCGCAGACACTCCCCTGACTTCGCCGCCGACCCCGACCCCCGAGCCACAGTTCCGCATCCTGCTGCGCCAGAGCCGCTTCTGGGTCCAGCCGGGGGAGCTGCTCACCCTCAGCGGTGAGTTGCAGCTGCTGGGCAACCCCAGCCCCCCGCCAGATCTGAGGCAGGCGGAACTGGCCATCGATCTGCGCCGCGGGAATGACTGGCAGTGCAGTCACACCAGCGCCCTCAATCCACCGTCCTTTCCCTGGACCTTCAGCCTGCCGGTGAGCGTCCCGGTACAGGCGGCTGGCGGCAGTCTCGCTGGCCAGGTGCGCTTCCAGTGGGGCGATCGCCAGCTCACCGAAGCGATTGAACTGAACCTGTTCCAGCCGCCGCTGCCCCGCCCGGAGCCGGAGCCCGCGACGGTGACGCCACCGGCGCCAACCCTCAGCGCCCCGAGCGAATCAGCCAGCAGCGAGCTGGAGGAGCCCTCCTCCCTCACCGTTCCGGATCAGCCGCTGCCCGCCGTCGCCGCGGAAGCACCGCAGGTAGAGACCGAGACCAGCGGTCCAGCCATTTCCTTCACGCTGATTCAGCCGGGATCGACCGGGAGCGCACCCCGCAGCCCGGATCTGCCCTTCGCTACCCCCGGCACACCCATCCTGCCAGCCGCCATCCCGGCCGCCGTCCCCTTCCCGGAACCGCCGCCCACCCCACCGGCACCACCGGTCCCGGCTCCACCCTTTCTGGAGCGGCTGCACTCGATGATCGAGCAGGCGCTGCCTGCCCCTGCGGCGCCCAAGGCTCCCCAGGATGAGGCGACTGATGGAAGCAACTCCGTCTCGGAGACTCCGAACCTCACCCCCCAGCCTGCAGCACCGGAGGCCGCGGAGAATACCGTCCCCGCACCCCGGCTGACCTGCCAGGGTCCGGTCCTCAGCGGGGGGGATCTTAGCGTGCAGGTCAGCCTGCCCCGCAGCGGCATCCGGCGGGTGGTCAAGCTCTGGCTCCAGGACAACCGCCAGAACCGCCGCCTCGGACAGCTGCGGCTGGTGGCAGATTTCAGTGACGGTGACAGCGAGCAGGCGATCGCCCACCTCAGCGTCTCCCTCCCGGACGACCTGAATGACCTCAGCCTCGAGGCCGTGACCATCGAACTGCCGAGTCAGCGGGAAAGTCCACCGATCCACCTGCCCCTGGGCTGAAAGCCCGCCCAAACAGAACCGGGTCGGAAGCCTGACTTCCGACCCGGTTCATCCATGCGAAGCGCAATGCGGTTGGCCCTTAGAGGGAGGAACCGACACCGGCATACGCGCCGTAGAAGAACAGACCGACGACGACGAGCACACCGGTGCCCGCAACCGTACCAACGATCCACAGGGGAATACGACCGCCTCCAGACACAGCGTCAACCTCCAAGTTGAGAGAGTTCAGAAATACGGATTACAGAGACTTCAGCAACCGGAAATCAGTTGAAGAAGTAGCTGGAGAAAAGGACTCCGAGCACAAAAACCAGCAGCAGACCCAGGTAGAGCGAAGTCCGGTTCAGCTCAACGGGCTGCTTGTTGGGATTCTGAGAACGGGTAGGCATGGGTTCTCTTTAGCGATGAATGAACTGCATCGAGGCGATCGCACCCAGGAAGAAGACAGTCGGCACGGCCAGAGCATGCACCGACAGCCAACGGACCGTAAAGATCGGGTAGGTGATCGGTTGGTTCGGATTGTTGCTGGTCATCGTTTGATTGTTCCGATGAATCTCGTCGTGATTTCAGCCGAACGAACTACTTCGCAGTGAAGTTGTCGATCTGCTGCTTGGCTTCGTAGCGGTTGGAAATGATCGGAGCGACGGTACGGTCCGTGGTGAAGTACTCATTCGGACGGGGGGTACCGAAGGCGTCATAGGCCAGACCGGTGCTCACGAACAGCCAGCCAGCCAGGAACAGAGCCGGAACGGTGATGCTGTGAATGACCCAGTAACGGATACTGGTCACGATATCGGTAAACGGGCGTTCGCCGGTCGATCCGCCAGCCATCGCAGCTTCTCCTCAGTTAGAGTCAACCACTCTTAATCATAGAGGAAGAAAACGGCCGGGGAACCAGGGACTGGCGGTCCACTGGCTCTCCGGCCGTCGGCCTCGGGCAGATTAGGGGATCAGGCAGGGGCGTCGTAGCGCAGCATCAGACCGCCCTGGCCGAAGATATAGCCCTGGTTGGGGCCAACGAACTTGATCTCGTAGAAGCTGGAGGGCAGATCGGCAACGGCGTCATCCCGCAGCCAGGTCTCACCACCATCCCGGCTCACCAGCAGCACACTGTTGCCACCGCTGGCCCAGATTTCCTGTTTGGTGCGGTAGGTCAGGTCCAGGAAGCCCAGGCCATCCCGCTTGGGATCGAGCTGTTCGCCCCAGCCACTTTCGGTTGCGGCACCGGCGAACTGGATGATGCCGCCCCGGGCCAGCAGCCAGAGGTTGCCATCCGGCTGGTAACCCATGCGCTGGAGGCGGCGGGAGGAGTTACGCTGATGCGGCTCCCACTTGTCCTGGCCGGGTTCCCAGGTGGAGTAGAAGTTGCCCTTGGCAGAAACGGACACATAACGGCCGTCGCGGTTGCGGGTCAGGTTACGAACCACACCGGCGGCATCGGAGACCAGGGCCTTCCAGTTGCGGCCGCCATCGCTGGTGCGGTAGATGGCCGCCACATCCGTGGCCATCTCGGCCGTGTTCTTGCCCAGGGCCGTGACCAGCAGCGGTGCACCCGGCAGTTTGGGGCTGAGGGGAATGCGCGACCAGTTTTTACCACCGTCGGTGGTGTGCAGCATCAGGGAGGGCTGACCGACAATCCAGCCTTCCTGGTCCTTGAAGCTGACCGAAACCAAGCGTTCCTTCTCGTCACCCAGGTCGAGACTGCGCTCGGACCAGGTGCGGCCACCATCGGTGGTTTCCAGCAGGGTGGCATCGACACCGACCATCCAACCGTGCTGCTTATCGCCGGTGAAGGCCAGGTCGATCACCGATTTATCGGTCGGCAGCTGCACCACCTGCCAGGGGTTGGCTTCCAGGGCCTGCAGCCGATCGATGCCGCAGCTCGTGCAGAGCACCGCCACCAGGGCAATCACCACCAGGGATTGGAGCGGGCGCAACCAGCGACCCAGGGTTTGTTGCAGACCAGTCATTCCTGAGAACTCCATGAGCAGCGGAACGGAAACCGACCTAGCGCAGGCCGTACAGACTGAGGAAGAAGGCGATCGCCAGCAACAGGCTGGTGAAGATTAGAACGCTCTTCTGACCCGAGGTGAGGGTGTTGACGCCGAAGCCGTAGCCAAGGTTTTCCTTGAAGCCGGAGGGTGCCCCCTTGGGACCGATGCTGACGAACTGCACCTGGGGAGAACCACAGATTGGACAGCGCCAGTTGTCGGGCAGGTCCTCGAAGCGGGTATCCGGCGCCACCCGGCGCCGATCATCCCCCTTGTCAGGCTCGTAGATGTATCCGCAGGAGCGGCACTCGTACTGATCCGGGGGAGCGATTTCCGCCACATCCGGCTCGGCGGCAGGGGCTTCGGCCTCGGGGGCCGGAACGGTCGTCTGCTCAGGGGCAGTGTCGTGCTCTGGCGATGCCATGGCGACGGAAAAACCGGCAAATGTAAACGAATGTGAATAGTATCGCACAGCATCCCCGCCGCACCGGCCGGGACAGCCCGCTGCTACTCAATCGTCACCCTCGAAGAGGATTCATCGGTCGTCTAGGTAGTTCTGCCGACCTGACCCGGAGGATGGTGGCAGAATGGACATCAGCTTTCGTCCGCAAGGTGCAGGTCGCCGTGTTTGTCCTCAGTGGCTACGAATACCTGCTGGGATTCCTGCTGATCAGCAGTCTCGTGCCGATTCTGGCACTGACAGCATCCCGGCTTCTGCGTCCCGAGCGCCGGGGTCCCGAACGGCGGACCACCTACGAGTCCGGCATGGAGCCCATCGGCGGTGCCTGGATTCAGTTCAATATCCGCTACTACATGTTCGCCCTGGTCTTCGTGATCTTCGACGTGGAGACCGTCTTCCTCTACCCCTGGGCCGTGGCCTTCAACCGCCTCGGCCTGCTGGCCTTCGTTGAGGCCCTGATCTTCATCGCCATCCTGGTTATCGGCCTGGCCTACGCCTGGCGTAAAGGAGCCCTCGAATGGTCCTGACGAATCCCACCCCGGAAACCCTCGCCGAGCAGATGCTCAATCCGATCGAGCGCCCCGAAGTGACGCGGGACCTATCGGAGAACGTCATCCTCACCAGCCTGGATGACCTCTACAACTGGGCCCGTCTCTCCAGTCTCTGGCCGCTGCTCTACGGCACCGCCTGCTGCTTCATCGAATTCGCCGCCCTGCTGGGCTCCCGCTTCGACTTCGACCGCTTCGGTCTGGTGCCCCGTTCCAGCCCGCGTCAAGCGGACCTGCTGATCGTGGCCGGTACGGTGACCATGAAGATGGCTCCGGCGCTGGTGCGCCTCTACGAGCAGATGCCCGAGCCCAAGTACGTGATTGCCATGGGGGCCTGCACGATCACCGGCGGCATGTTCAGCGCCGATTCCACCACCGCCGTGCGCGGGGTCGACAAGCTGATCCCCGTCGATCTCTATATCCCCGGCTGTCCGCCCCGGCCCGAGGCGATCATCGATGCGGTGGTGAAGCTGCGCAAGAAGGTGGCCAACGAGTCCCTGCAGGAACGCGGCAAGCTGCTGCAGACCCACCGCTACTACAGCACCACGCACCAGATGAAGGCGGTGCCGACGATTCACACCGGTGAGTACCTGGCCAGCGAAAGTCGTCAGCAGCCCCCGGCCCAACTGGTACAGGCCATGGGCCTGCCGGTGCCCCCGGCCCTGAAGGCATCCCAGAAGGAGAAGCAGTAAGTGGCGGACGAGACGAATCTGCAGCCCACCGACGGCACCGAGGCGATCGCCCTCGAACCCGGCCCGGTCTCCCAGTGGCTGAGCGGTAACGGCTTCGACCATCAGGTGCTGGAGCGCGACCACCTCGGAATCGAGATGATTGCCTGCGATCGCCAGTTCCTGGTGCCTCTGGCCACAGCCCTTTACGCCTACGGCTTCAACTACCTGCAGTGCCAGGGCGCCTACGACAACGGTCCCGGCCAGGATCTGGTCAGCTTCTACCACCTGGTCAAGGTGGCCAGCGACGCCGACCGGCCCGAGGAAGTTCGGCTGAAGGTGTCGCTTCCCCGGGACGACGCCCGCGTTCCCTCGGTCTACTGGATCTGGAAAGGGGCCGACTGGCAGGAGCGGGAAGCCTATGACATGTTCGGCATCGTCTACGAAGGCCATCCCAATCTGAAGCGCATTCTCATGCCCGAGGACTGGATCGGCTGGCCGATGCGCAAGGACTACGTGCAACCGGACTTCTTCGAACTCCAGGACGCCTACTAAGGGTCAGCCCATGCCCCGTCGCCGCTCCCGCCGCGCCTCCGGCCCCGTTGTTCCGCTTCCGGGCAACGGGGCCTGGTTGCGTCTGCGACCCTGGCTGCTGGTGGCCGGACCCGGCCTGGTGCTGCTGCTGCTCGACTGGCAGCTGACCAGCAGTCTGGCCGCCGGAGCCGGGGCCATGCTGGCCCTCGGTCAGCTGCAGTCGCGCCGGGGACAGCAATGGCTGGAACGGCTGGGCCGTCTGCTCCAGGGCACCCAGGGACGGTTGCTCTCCACCGCCGCCGTGGGCGGTGCCGCCATGGTCAGTGTCTATCTGGCCGGGGGAATCTGGCTCGAGGAAGGCCAACCCTGGACCGCCGCGGCCCTGCTGCTGGAGAGCCTCGGGCTGATTGCCCTGCTGGGCCTGCTGCTGCGCCGGTCGGGCAGCGATCGCAGCCTCGACTTCGACCACCTGCTCACCCAGCTCGGCCAGAGCCGCAGCCTCGATCGCTGGCTGGCCCTGCGCCAGCTACAGCAGCAGCAGCAGGCCGGGCTGCTCAGTGCAGCCCAGACCCATCTGGGAACCGAGGCCGTCCGCCTGCTCCTGCAGGATGAAAGCGACGCCCGGGTGCGGGAACTGGCCCTGGAATGGCTGCAGCCCGGAACCGGCCGGGAGGGGCGATCGCTCGATCTGCCCCCCTCCGAACCCCTGCGCCTCCCCCAA